>SLJN01000169.1 GCA_007135115.1 Balneolales bacterium | reverse complement strand
TAATTGTAACAATGATCAAATTACAAATAACAAATAAGCTCCAATGACCAATTAGCGAATTTCCAAAAGGTGGCCGGGGCTGGTTTAGGTCATTGAAAATTGGATATTGGGATTTATTTGAAATTTGTTGCTTGTATTTTGGTGCTGAAGAAATTTTGAATCTTCAATTTTCAATTGAACCTATTTACCTGTCACCTCAACAATAGTGCACCGGTACGGGGGATTAAGAGCTTCCATTGACAGATGTTATTAACCGCGGATTCAACGCGGATTTTATGTGGAGATAATACAACAACATAGCCAAGGTTTTCCGGGTTTGACCGAAGAAATTTTCAATCTTCAATTTTCTATTGAATCCAATTATCTGTCACCTCAACAATAGTGCACCGGTACGGGGGATTAATAGCTTCCATTGACAGATTTTATTTGCCGCGGATTATCGCGGATAGAACGCGGATTTTATGTGATTATAATTCAACAAAGTAGCCGAGGTAATACCTGGCTTAATAGTTGAGGAGATAGAATTTTCAATCTTCAATTTTCAATTGAAATTAATTTTCTGTCACCTTCTCAACAATGCCACCGAAGATGGGATTAGGATCTCGGGATGACGTTATGTTGCCACCACCTACCTGTTTACCTACTCTTCCTTCCTGTACGCGAGGACGCATAGTGATAGTGGGCCGGTGCGGGGCGCACACTGCCGGCGTTTATGCTTAAATTATAAAATAGCCATCATTTATTTTAGCTCTACATAACTACATGTTATCCATCAAGTACCCCTCTCTAAATGCATTAGAGAGGGGACAGGGGTGAGTTTAGTCAGGAGTATGGCTGGGACTAATAAATCATCAGGAACCCTCGATCCCCTCCGCCTACCGGCGTGATGACCACGGGTGGGGGCTATGTGTTTCATTTCGCGGTGAATTCAGCCCAAAACCGAAATTTCGAAAATCGGTTGAGCATATTTGTGGTATTTATTAATATCAGATATAGAGAAAATTGAATATTTCTCAAATGTCGCTTCATAACCGATATTGATCACCACTGGTAATCAGACGAAACAAGCATGTTAAGTTAAAGTCTGTGCGCCTTTGCTCGTGCCGGATTCGTGTAGCTGAAATCAGGCAAAGCTCAGGGGGAGCTTAACTTTTGATGCTGCATTCTCCCGGAAAACCATATTATCTAATTCGGATGAGGCCATCTGAAAGTCAATCAGTTTTTCCTGGAGTGTAAAACTTCAAGGATTACAAACGCACTTTTCCATTGTGGGAATTATGAAGACATCTCCATGGCTTATAAGGAATAAGCCTTAAAACCATTTACGAATTCCTGTTTCCGGAAATGTGATATAGGAAAACATTATATGAGAGCTAAAACGTCCGAACCGGATTGTCAAAATTGTATTTGCCGGCCTGATATTCTTTTTAAAGAAATGACTGAGGAGGACAGGGCTATTGTTTCCATGAACAAAACCTGCCGCCGGTATAAAAAAGGACAAACCATTTTTCATGAAGGTCAGCACCCGAGCGGTCTCTATTGCATCAATCAGGGAAAGGTGAAGTTGTACAAAACCAGCTATGAGGGCAAGGAGCAAATCGTTCGGCTTTGCAAGCAAGGCGAGGTGATGGGATACCGCGCTTTGATCAGCGATAAACCCTATTCCGCTTCTGCAGCGACTTTGGAAGAATCACTGGTTTGTCAGATTCCAAGGGAAGAGTTTTTTAATCAGATCGAAAAAAATCCCAAAGTCGCATTAAACCTCATCCGTACGTTGAGTCAGGAGCTGCGCAATGCGGAAAAGCGAATGATGAACCTTGCGCAAAAATCCGTGCGTGAACGCCTTGCCGAAACGTTGATCATCTTGAAAGAAACGTATGGTTTGGATGAGGACTCTGTATTGAGCATATCACTGTCACGAGAAGATCTGGCCAACATCGTAGGCACCGCCACCGAGACGGTTATCCGCTTATTGGCAGACTTTAAAAAAGAAGAGTTAATCGATACCCGCGGAAAGAAAATCGTCATCAAAGATATGCGAGGGTTGATTCGCACCGGTAATGTTGTAGATTAAATCAGGTTAAAACCATCAATCAAATAAAAAAGGAACGGGGATGGAAGCTGATGAGTCAATCATGAGGCATGTCATTGCCCTCTCGGTTGAAAATGTGCAATCAGGCAGGGGCGGGCCATTTGCCGCTGTTGTAGTTCGTGACGGAAAGATCATTGCTGAAGGTACTAACGTGGTTACTTCCGAAAATGACCCTACCGCACATGCCGAGATAACCGCTATCCGCAATGCATGCCAAAAGCTGAACACGTTTCAATTGGATGGATGTGACATTTACACCAGTTGCGAGCCGTGTCCGATGTGTCTGGGAGCCATTTACTGGGCTCGCCCGAGGACCATCTATTACGGGAATACCAAATCGGATGCCGCCTCCATTGGGTTTGACGATAGCTTTATCTACGAACAACTGGATCATCCCCCCGAAAAAAGATCCATTCCGATGAGGCAACTTCTTGCTGATGAAGCTATCTCCGGTTTTCGTGCATGGGAGGCAAAAGAGGATAAAATCGCATATTAAGTGGAAAGCTTTTCCGCTTTCGGGGCCACTTTATTCGCGACAGTCCGGCTGAAGCAGGCATCACACGGTAAATTCGGCATTCCGGGCATAGCGGGATGATTTTTGCTATTCAGATTTTCCATGTTATTTCAATTCACTCAATCCGGAATTCATTTGGTGCGCTTTGGGTTTTCTTGCAAACACTATTTAACCCTGCTTCTGGTGTTGTTGCCATCGCTGATGCTGGCGGATGAACCGGACTATTTCCACCAATTTCCGTTTTCAGCGACGCTGATGGGGTGGGAGCATCAGAGCAGGTTGGCCATACTTGACCGTAATGCCGGTTATGATGGTATCCTAACCGATCGCGGGGTGTTTTACCGGTTTACACCTCAAATGGAAGAGGAGTATGACCTGGATTTGTTTACCTACCGCTTCACCCCGCTGGAAGATCGCAGGTTTTACAGTAGCCCGAATGGATTCAGAACGGCTGTGGGAAATTTGAATATCGGAGAGCTGGCACATCTGACGGAAATCCGCAATTACATTGAACTCAGTTCGCGGCATAAAATCTCTATCGATGGAGTTGCTCAGCATGATTTTCAGTTCAACCGTCTCTACGTAGATATCGGGTATGAATATAATTTGTGGCGCAATCACTATATCGGGGCGAATCATAATATCGGTGGATTCCGGCCGGATCTTGATGCCGGATTTTCCTATCGGATTGGTGATGCTCAAAGCGGTATGATGCAGATGGAATACCTGCTGGTGGATTACGCCAACAATGCCATTTATGACCAGGATGGGTTTTCTCCTCAGTACTCCGACAGCACAAGGGTCTACGAGGACCGGCCTTCAATGTTTACCGGCACATTTGTGACTCCAAATATGGCTGGGTTCAGGGCAGAGGCGGTATTCGGTTTTCATGGAGAGACCGAGTCAGAGGTTCGATCAACCACACAACAAGGTCAGGGTTTTTGGCATACCGAGCGTATGAACTACTTTGGTGGTCTGATTGAATATATTGGCGAATATGCTACCGTCGGTGCGATCTATAAACGTCAGTTTTCCTCCGTAGAACGTGACACTGTTGAGGCCGGAGCCGCTATGCGTGCTCAGTACGAAAGCGAACAGTCCATGACCAGAGCAGGGTTTTACCTGTTGGCGGGTTCCTCGGAATTTGAATTTGAATCCTGGGCATGGTTTGAGGATTATTCGGATACGCAGGACGGTGATTTTTTTGATTTTTCGGATGTCGGCACGCTGGATTACGCCGAAAATCGTGTGTTTCTCAGAAACCGTCTGCAATACGATCCACCGTATCGTGGCCTTACCGGCGGACTTGAATTTTTACTGGATATGCGCGATGTCGAAAACGACCGGGAGAGGATGCGTGATTTTTCACCATCAATCAGGGATATGAACGCAAGAGCAACCGGCATGATAGGCTACAGGTTTCACCCCCGGATGTCTATAATCACGGGAATAGGCTACGATATAGACGGCAACCTGCACTTTGACATCGGAGAAGACCGCTTTGATAACATCTTTACGCGTTTTGAGTTTCGCTGGTAGCCCTGCAGATCTGCAATCTGCTATCACAAATCAACAATCTGCTATCTCTCTGAACAGCTAACTTGCCGGCAATTAACTAAAAACCCTGCCTACCTCCATCAATCCGATATTACCAAAAGCCTTCAGACTGTACCAATCCACCATGAGGATTAATCTGGCAACCACCCAACGTCATCCCGACCGCAGGCGCGGTGAGATGTATGCCATTATCGATAATACCAACCGCGCCGGAGCGGAGGGATCTGTAAAGGCACCCAACGCTGATAACTATTAGAACTAGCTATTGTAATTATGGCAACCAATGACAGCTGTTTTCTGGGCTAAAGGTTGCATTCGGGTTAGTCATGTAGATTTAAATCTTTAACACCAATTTCGTTAATAGCTCCCAAAACGTAGGGACAAGGCATGCCTTGTCCCTACTGGTGGCTATTTTTCCGGGATTTTAATTTAAACTCCAAATCTTGAACCCGAGTCACCCTTCTCTTGATGCACAAGAGAAGGGGCCGGGGGAAGAGTTTAGTCCCGCCACAAAGTGATGATTTTTGCCACAATTCCAACAAATGGTAGACGGGTGCGCTGTGTTCAACTGGCTGATCGCACTATCACCACACGTCCTTACAGGAGGTTTTTAATTCACCCATCATCAAATCTAAATACAATCCGTTCTAATCCGCGTTTAAAACAACTGTGCAACATATTAATACGCTGCACGATATAAAGAGAAAATTTGTATAACCATCCGGCTATATCAGATTGTGAATAGCCACCTTCTCCATTATTATAAATCAGACCATAAATTATTTGATATGAATTTTTACAGCAGAAAATTGGTAAAACCTCAAGATTTAAATCCGGGCGGCACCCTGTTCGGAGGAACACTGTTGCAGTGGATTGACGAAGAAGCTGCCATTTATGTCGCCTGCCAGCTTGATCAGCATAAAGTAGTGACAAAGTACATCTCGGAAATTGATTTCGTAAGCTCCGCAAAATTGGGAGATGTGGTCGAGATCGGGTTGGAGACTACCGGGCTGGGCAAGAGTTCCATCACCATGAAATGTGTGGTGCGAAACAAATTTACCAAAGAAAAGATCATCACCATAGACAAACTGGTCTTCGTTAGGATCGATGAACAGGGTAACCCGGTGCCACACGGCAAAACCCTTGAAGATGAGAAGCAAAATATGGATGTTCCTGATTGATTATTTTACAGAACAAAACTGACATAACTGTCGCAGTTGATTAACTCCATGATTGTACTTCTGATAGCATATCTTCGGTTGAATAAATTGAAAATTAAAGATTTAAGACTTTTAGATGGCAGGCAAGTTGCTTGAACAAGCGAGTCTTCAAATTTTAATCTGTAATTATCAAAAATTCAACTTATCGAAAAAGGGATTAAACCCATTACATATTTCAAAATGACTAACTGCGACAATTGAGAAAGCTTAGTAAAGACAAACCACATGGCTAATCAGTTTCATTTTCAAATTCGACCGGGGGATAGCAACAGATCCGTCACCCATGCCGTAATTGCCATTATTTCAGGGGCGGCCATACTGATGTGGCCGGAACTGGTCTACTACTTTGCCGGTGGGTATCTGCTGGCGATGGGCCTGATTTTCTATTTCATGAGTGGTGGACCGGTAATTACGGTGCTGTCGGTGCTTTCCGGAGTTTTTATTCTGGTTTTTCCCAATCTGATTCCGTTTATTTTTGCTTTCTTCCTGTTTTTCTTTGGGTTTTCACTGCTGATGAGCATCGGATTGTCATTCATGGCATTGATACCACTTACTGCCGGGGTATTGCTGTTGGCATTTCCTAATATAATCGCTTATATCATTGCTGTGTTTTTACTTATATTTGGCCTCTTTGTGGTAGCGAGCCGAAAGGAAACTCAGGCCTTAGCTTGATGTAGCAGCAACCAGGCCGGTCGCATAACTTCATACCGGTGCACGTTACCAAGTAGTATTTCGACTTGGAATCATTTAGTTATTTATTTTAGTTGCACTATTTATAAGATTTGTCAAAATCGTTTTATGGAGTCTTTGAAATATTGAGTTTAATGGTCAGATCTTAAAGGATAAAGCACAGGTATTGGTTAATCCGCAAACCAGCAAACTTGAAGGCTCTCAAAATATAATCGTCATTTGACTGCAGCGTAATGAAGAATAACTTCAGACGTTGCCAAAAGTTTAACATTTCACCCGTAATATTCTGCGATACAATTGAGTCAAGATAACAACCAATCACCCCAAAAGGACAATCAGAAGAATCAGAAACAGGGAGAACAACCCCAGCAGCCGATGGGTGGTAACCGCATCATGTTTTTTTACTTGATGATTGTTGTTCTTCTTGGTGGCTGGCTGATATATAATGTCACAGGCGGGTTATATGGCCCGACAGAAATCAACTATACCACCTTCCGCAGTGAACTCAAGTCAGGAAATGTAGAAGAAATCAAGGTACAGGGCGAAAAGATAGAGGGTAAGTTCAAAGAATCGATTGAACGTACTACCCCTGATGACGAAACCCAGAAAATCACCGAATTTTACACGCATTTCCCAAGTTTTGGAGATGATGATCTTTTCGCTATCCTGGATGAACAGGGCGTGGTTATCTATACCCAGCCCGAAGGCAACATTCTGTGGTGGTACCTGCTGTTTGGAACCCTCCCGTTTCTGATCCTCTTGTTAATCGGCTGGTCATTTCTGCGAAGGATGCAGGGACAGAGTCAGGGTATGTTCAGCATCGGTAAGAGTCAGGCAAAACTGCATAAACCGGGTGAAGGCAAAAAGAAAACAACGTTTAAGGATGTTGCGGGTGCACGGGAAGCCAAAGCCGAGCTGCAGGAAATTGTTACCTACCTGAGTGATCCCAGTAGTTTCGAAAAACTCGGCGTTAAACCACCCAAAGGGGTGCTGTTGATGGGATCTCCCGGAACAGGTAAAACGCTGTTGGCAAGAGCGGTAGCGGGTGAGGCCAATGTTCCGTTTTTCACGATAACTGGTTCCGACTTTATGGAAATGTTTGTCGGAGTGGGTGCAAAGCGAGTGCGGGATATGTTTAAAAATGCCCGTGAGAACTCCCCAAGTATTATTTTTATTGATGAGATTGACTCCATCGGGCGTCGCCGCGGAGCCGGTGTCGGTGGCGGACACGACGAACGGGAGCAAACCCTGAACCAGTTACTCGCCGAACTCGACGGATTTGAACCGTCTGAAAATGTCATCGTAATGGCAGCAACCAACCGGCCGGACATCCTGGATAAAGCACTTCTGCGTCCCGGACGATTTGATCGTCAGGTAACGGTTGATTTACCTACTAAAGAAGATCGTGAGGCAATTCTCAAAATCCATTGCCGTAACAAGCCTCTGGCTGATGATATTGATCTTACAAATATCGCTAAAGGAACGCCGGGATTTAGTGGAGCAGACCTTGAGAACCTGATGAACGAAGCCGCCATCCAGACAGCCCGTGATCGGCGGGAGAAAATCACCCAGCAGGATATCGATCGCGCCTGGGATAAGGTGTTGATGGGTCTGGAGCGCCAGGGTATTGTTCTGGATGAAGAGGAGAAATGGCTAATTGCCTATCATGAAGCCGGTCATGCTATAGTGGCTGCAGTGTTGCCGCATTCGGATCCCGTTCACAAAGTTACCATCGTACCAAGAGGCAAGGCAATGGGTGTTACGCAACAGTTGCCGGAACGTGAACAATACATCTATCGCCGTGAATATATGCTGGATCGTCTGGCCGTAATGATGGGCGGGCGGGCTGCTGAAGATATCGTCTACAATACGGCAACCAGCGGTGCCGAAAACGACCTGAAACAATCCACCAAGCTGACCCGCAAGATGGTTCTGGATTGGGGGATGAGTGATGCGTTTCAAAATATCGGCCTTGGCGGACAGCGAGAGGAAGTATTCCTCGGCGAACAAATGGGCAACATGCGTGAATACAGTGATGAAACTGCCCGTGAAGTTGATAAGGCCGTTCAGAGGATCCTGGAGAATGCTTACAAACGAGCAGTTGACACCTTAAAAGAGCATCGCCATGCCTTTGATAAACTGGCTGCAATGTTGGTAGAGCACGAGGTAGTGTTCGGCGAAGAAGTTTTGAAGCTGTTTCAGAATGGCCAGGTTAAAGATACCAAAGCCCTCAAACAGACCGGAAATGTAACGTATCAGCCGGATGGTGAAGAGTCTGAGAAGAAAGACGAGAAAAAAGAGGATGCTTCCGATGCGGAAGTAGTTGAAGAAAGCGATAACAAGAATAAAAAATCCGGTGACGATGGTCAGCGGAGTTCCGAAGAATCCAAAAACGATTCGGAAGAAACCAGGGATGCGGAATCTTCTGAATCTGATGATAATCGGAAAAAAGACCAGGGCGACTAAACTTTAAAACTGGTAAGAAATTGATCACCAGTTAGCAGGATCCAGATTATATACCTTGCTGATTTCTTCATAAAGTCGCGGGTGTACTTCTATGAGCTTGCCGGGTTTGCCGAAAAACATCTCTGTTGTTACGGCAAAAAACTCAGCCATGTTGGTAGCTCCGTAAGCATCAAGTAGCGTGGGGCGGTGATGATCTGTCAGATAGACATGCCTGTCATAGGCGTGTGATAGGGTCTTGCCCCAGCTTTCAAACTCCAATAAGGTCGGCTCTTCTGTGAGGGCAAACTCCTGATCGATCTCGTGAGAAAACTCATGAATCACCAAATTTCTCCCTGAAGTCGGCCTGGCTGCATCTGCCGATGCCTCATCCCAGGCCAGTACGAGGCTGCCGCGCCCCCAGGACTCTCCGTATCGCATTTCCCGGCCTTCAACGATCACTCCGTCCTCCTGCATATCATGAACCGGCGCGATATATGCGGTCGGATAAATCAGAATAGAATACAGGTCCGGATAAAAATCGCTGACATCCCCAAGCAACAAAAGTGAAGCGTGGGCAGCTACAGAATAGCGAATAGAATCATTCAGCGTGAGTCCTCCGCACCCTTCGAAGTTTTTTTCGTGAAGAAAAATTAAAATGGTTTCGTGGTATTTTTGGCGAAGATGTTCAGGCACCTGCCAGGCTATTGGAGCAACCGAATAAATATGCTTGAGCTGGTCGTCGGATAGACCTTTTTTTCGGTACCGGTTTCGTCGATAATTTTTCAGCAGTCCGAACATGTTCGCTATAACGTAAAAAAGTGGATGGGGAAGGTTATCACATGAGGCATAACTTAATAACTGAGCTCGACTCTTAATAGCCGGATGGTATATGAGTTTTTAGCTGCTCTGTGTCCCCTAAAAACAAACGTCATTCCGAGATCCTAATCCCATCTTCGGTGTGGCACTGTTGAGAAAGTGACAGAAAATTAATTTCAATTGAAAATTGAAGATTAAAACTTTCTTCGATCAAACCCAGAAACCTTGGCTATGTTGTTGAATTATATCCACATAAAATCCGCGTTCAACCCGTGTAAATCCGCGGTTAATAAAATCTGTCAATGGAAGCTCCTAATCCCCCGTACCGATGCACTATTGTTGAGGTGACAGGTAATTGGATTCAATAAAAAATTGAAGATTCAAAATTTCTTCAGCACCAAAATACAAGCACCAAATTTCAAATAAATCCCAATATCCAATTTTCAATGACCCAAACCAGCCCCGGCCACCTTTTGGAAATTCGCTAATTGGTCATTGGAGCTTATTTGTTATTTGTAATTTGATCATTGTTACAATTATTAAACCAGGAAGTACCTTGGCTATGTTGTTGAATTATATCCACATAAAATCCAGGTTCAACCCGTGTAAATCCGCGGTTAGTAAAATCTGTCAATGGAAGCTATCAGACTATAGAATTGAATCGGAAAGTGGTAAAAAAAGGATAATCAAACTGAGATCGACAGGCGGTATCAGTCAGCCCTGTTCTACTTAAAACAAAAAATCCGTTTCCAACCCGCGAAAATCCGCGGTTTTTAAAATCTTACAAAAATAGTCTTGTAAGAAAACTCAATTCAAGAAACACAACATTTCTACTCCCAAAATTTCACTGTATTCCTTATCTTCCCGGCTTACATAAAATCGGGATTTTAAATCAGGAAAGCATCTTGGAAACACAAAGTGCGCGCTACACAAGTATATTAATATTAAACAGTTTCGAACATACCCATACGCTTGATCAAAAACCATTAAACAAACTCGAGAAGCAGGACCGGCAACAAGCACAGGAGTATGTTCAGGGGATCTTACGCCGCAAAAGCTACCTTGATTTTCTGATCTCTAAGTACAGCAGCGTCGATATCGACGAAATGAAGCCCGAGTTTAAAAATATTCTGCGGCTGGGCATTTATGATTTAATTTTTATGGATGGCACGCCGGAATACGCTGCCATCAACGAGGCGGTAGAGATTTCCAAAAAGACCATGAGTGGTAAGACCGGCGATCTGACCAATGCCATCCTTCGCAAAATTCAGCGGGATTTGGATAATCTGCCCAAGCCCGATTTTGAAGATCGTACCAAACTCATCGCCACCACATTCTCCCATCCCGAGTGGATGGTAGAACGATGGGTTAAACGCTTTGGTGAACGCGAGGCCTTCCAGCTGATGCAGGCCAATAACCGCCGGCCTGAATACTATCTGCGCGTAAACGGGTTAAAAACCAATTCGGATAACTTCACCCTCAGAATGGAGAAGACAGGGGTGGAGTTTGAAGAAAGCGACTGGCTGCCCGGTTATTTTAAGGTGAAAAGTATAAATACAGCCAGGTCCAAAGGTTGGTTTGAGAAAGGGTTGTGCCAGGTTCAGGACATTGCCGGCGGTTTCGCTCCGGCTATACTGGATCCTCAGCCTGGAGAGTCCGTCTATGATCTGTGTGCAGCTCCCGGCACTAAGACCATCATCCTGGCGGAGATGATGAAAAATGAAGGAAGCATACTTGCTGTCGATATCTCTTCTGAGCGTATTTCAAGTATCGCGAACAATGTAACTTCTTACGGCGCCGACAATGTAAAAATTCGCCGTGCGGATGCAAACGAAGAACGCTTTAAACTGGCGGATGCCGTGTTGCTTGATGCACCCTGTACAGGTACCGGGGTACTGAGTAAACGCGCCGACTTACGCTGGCGCCGCACTTCCGAAGATCTTAAGGAGTTTGCCGAGAAACAGGCCGAACTTCTCGACTCGGCCGCTAACATGGTCAAAAAAGGCGGGCGGCTGGTTTATTCCACCTGTTCCCTCGAGCCGGAGGAGAATATGGAGCAAATCGAAAAATTCCTGCAAACCTACGACAACTTCGAACTGGTTGATTTGGAAAACTATTTGCCCGAAGAGGTTCTGAGCGAAGATCGTAAACATTACCAAACCTTTCCTCATATCCACAATTGCGACGGACACTTCGGAGTGTTGCTACATCGTAAGATATAAGATGCTCATTAATCCGGTGTTGTTTTACCGGAACATGCCTTGGTTCCATCTCATCAGAAGTATAAAACTTGATCAAAAAAATTTATGTCCCGGCCGGAAACCGAATCCATTCCCAAAAAATATGACCCCTCCAGTATTGAAGATCGCTGGTACCAATACTGGGAAGAAAATAAGCTGTTTGAAGCTGAAATCAATCAGGAAAAAGAGCCTTTTGTGATTATGATGCCGCCGCCGAATGTAACAGGCGCATTGCACATGGGGCACGCTTTGCAGGGCGCCGTTCAGGATGCGATCATCCGGCTGAAGCGCATGCAGGGTTATGAAGCACTGTGGCTGCCGGGGACCGATCATGCGGGTATCGCCACACAGAACGTCGTTGAAAAGCAGATCCGCAACGAAGAAGGTAAAACCCGGCACGACCTCGGACGTGAGCAGTTCGTCGAAAAGGTGTGGGAGTGGAAAGAAAAGTATGGTGAAATTATCACCGGTCAGTACCGAAAATTAGGGACAAGCTGCGACTGGAGCCGGGAGCGGTTCACGATGGAGGGTGAGCTTTCCAATGCGGTAATGGAAGCTTTCATTCGACTGCACAACGAAGGGCTGGTTTACAAGGGGAATTACCTGGTAAACTGGTGTCCGGTTGATCAAACGGCAATTTCCGACGAGGAAGTTGATCACGAGGAGCGCCAAGGTCATCTCTGGTATGTCAATTATCCGCTTTCTGATGATGCCCAAAAAGTAACCGGGAAAAGCCACATCACCATTGCTACCACGCGTCCCGAAACCATACCTGCGGATACGGCCGTAGCGGTACATCCCGAAGATGAACGCTATAAAGATCTGATCGGTCATCGGGTTCGAATTCCGACCACCGATCGTTGGGTGGAGATCATTGGGGATGATTATATCAAATCCGATTTTGGTACGGGCGCGCTGAAGGTTACACCGGCGCATGATCAGAATGACTTTGAGATCGGCGAGCGTCATGGGCTTGAGATTCTCAACATCATGAATATTGATGCTACGCTGAATGAGAAATCCGGTGCCTATGCCGGCATGGATCGATTTGATGCTCGGGAAAAAGTCGTTGCTGATCTGGAAGAAGAAGGACTGATCGAGAAAACGGAAGAATATACCAATCAAGTAGGCATTTCGAGCCGAAGCGGGGCTGTAATTGAGCCGTTGCTTTCTGATCAGTGGTTTGTTAAGATGAAGCCGCTTGCCGAAAAGGCGATGAAATCTTGCGATCAGGGTGAGTTTGAATATTTTCCACCGCGTTGGAAAAACGAATTTTACCGCTGGATGGAAAACATCCGCGACTGGGTTATCTCCCGTCAGCTCTGGTGGGGGCACCGGATTCCGGTCTGGTATTACACCAAAGAAGACGGTTCGATCGACCGGGATCGCGATTATGTGGTCAGCATTGAGCAGCCCGAAGAGGGCATGGTTCGCGATCCGGATGTGCTGGATACCTGGTTTTCTTCGTGGCTTTGGCCTTTTTCCACACTTGGCTGGCCGAAGGATACCGAGGAGATGCGCTATTTCTATCCGACTTCGCTATTGGTATCCGGCTACGACATTCTGTTTTTCTGGGTTTCCCGAATGTTGATGGGCGGTCTGCATTTTACGGAAAAAGCGCCTTTTCATGATATTTTCATGACCGGCATCGTGAAAGATAAACACGGCCGGAAGATGAGCAAAAGCCTCAACAATGGTATCGATCCGCTGGATATGATCGACCAGTACGGGGCGGATGCCGTGCGTTACTGCCTGATTGTACTTTGCGCTCAAGGGCAGGATATCAAACTGGATCCCACCAAATTTGAGATGGGCCGGAATTTTGCCAACAAACTCTGGAATGCGTTTCGGTTCCTGCACATGCACATGGATGAAACCGCCGATTATCCTGCAGAACTTGAAACCGAGCCGGAATCTTTGGTTGACCGCTGGATGACCTCACGATTTCATCAAACCGTGAATGAAGTGAATGACGACCTCTCGCGGTACCGCATCAACGAGGCTTTGATGAAGATTTATTCGCTGGTGTGGGATGATTTCTGCGATTGGTATCTGGAGCTGATCAAACCGGAATACGGTTCGTCGATGGATGAAAAAACTGCCGGGCGAGCCGTGTGTATGTTTGAACATTTACTTAGATTGCTGCATCCGTTCATGCCTTTTATCACCGAGGAAATATGGCAGCATATGCGAAGCCGCACACCGGATCAGGCACTGATTCGAAGTAATTGGCCTGAATTTAATTCCAATAGCGTATTCATGGATGATGTACACTTATTCAGCACGATTCAGCAGATGATCTCTTCGATTCGGAATATCCGGGCAGAGATGAATGTTCCGCAAAACAAGAACATCGATGTGATTATCAAGGCGAAAGATCAGCCGACTGAGCATGCACTGCAAGAAAACAAGCACACTTTTGAAAAACTGCTGCGGGTGGACTCAGTAACCGTGGACAAGGATGCTGACCGGCCAAAAGCCAGCGCCGCTGCTGTTGTGGATGCTTCCGAGGTTTATGTCCCACTTACCGGCCTGATCGACTTCGAGAAAGAACAGCAACGAATACGCGACGAAATCGATCGTCTGGAAAAGTTTCTGAAGCAAATCAACGGAAAGCTCAATAACGACAAATTTGTGCAGAATGCACCGGATGAAGTCGTTGAAAAAGAGCGAAAGAAAAAATCCGACACTGAGAGCAACCTCGATAAGCTGCAAACGATCCTCAAAGATTTGAAATAGTTTACGCACTACACCTTCCAGGTCCGCAAGACCTGGAAGGTCGCAATAACCAAGCTGTACCAATACAGTAGATTTATAATGAAAGAAGCTGCCGATCTTAAGCAACAACTTACCGAGTTGAAGCCCGTCTTGAGAGAAAAATTCGGGGTGAAAAAAATCGGAATTTTCGGATCGTATGCTCTTGGGGATCAGCTTGAATCAAGCGATGTTGATATTTTGGTTGAACTCGAAGAACCTCTGGGGTGGGCCTTTTTTGACCTAAAGGAATTTCTCGAACAGAAACTTGAAAAGCCTGTCGATTTGGTCACGCGTAATGCTCTAAAAAAGCAATTGAAAGATGAAATCCTGAAGACAACTACATTTATCTGATTGTATGAAAGGAAAGAAACGTAGTTACTTAATTTATCTTCAGGACATGTTGGATGCTATGTATAGAATCCAGACATACATTCAAGATTTAAATTTCAATGAGTTTAAAAACAGTAATATTACTGTTGATGCGGTTATAAGAAACCTTGAAGTCATAGGAGAGGCTGCCAATCAAGTTCCCGATGAGGTTAAAGAAAAGTATTCAGACCTTCCCTGGAAGCAGATGTACGCATTAAGAAATTTTGTTATTCATGAGTATTTTGGTATTGATTATGAAAATATTTGGAAAATTATTACGACAGACTTAACTCGTAATATCAAAGACCTTGAACGTATTATTGATGCAGAGCACTAAGCTCAAATTTAGATATTTACCAATAAAGACACTTCCATTTTAATATGAAACAGTTCGCTCTCCAACCGGACGAACCTTCACAGCCACAACCAGATTTACTCAAAGGCCTCAATCCCGAGCAGCAAAAGGCCGTTCAGCACAGTGACGGTCCGCTTTTAATCATTGCGGGGGCGGGCAGCGGAAAAACCCGGGTGCTTACCTACCGGATTGCAAATTTACTTGCAAAGGGTAAAGCTGAGCCTAATCAGATTTTGGCGCTGACCTTCACTAATAAGGCGGCCAGGGAAATGCGGGAGCGAATTGAAGGGTTGATCGACGAACGTGCCCGTAAGCTATGGATGGGGACTTTCCACTCCATATTCTCCCGGATTCTGCGGGTTGAATGCGAACGGCTGGGATACACCCAGGATTTTAGCATCTACGACACGCAGGATTCCGAGCGTATGATCAAGACGATCATGCAGGAGCTCAATATCGATACCAAGGAGATCAAACCGCGCAATATTCGGTTTATCATCAGTGAGGCAAAAAATGAGCTGGTAGGTCCGCAGCAGTTTGAAAGTAAATTTATCCAGAGCAGCATGCACGATATTGCCGCTCAGGTCTATCGCTACTACATCACCCGGTTGAAGGAAAGCAACGCGATGGATTTTGATGATCTGCTGATAAAGCCGATTGAGCTCTTCGAGCAGTATCCGGAAGTGCTGGAAGCGTATCAGAAGCGGTTTAAATATATCATGATTGATGAGTATCAGGATACCAATCATGCGCAGTATAAAGTGACCAAAATGTTGGCGGCGGCGCATCACAATATCTGTGTGGTAGGAGATGATGCTCAGTCGATTTACTCATTTCGCGGGGCGGATATCAGCAATATTCTGAATTTTCAGCAGGACTATCCCGAAGCAATCCGCATACCACTGGAGCAAAATTACCGATCCACGAAAGCTATCCTAAAATGTGCCGATTCGGTCATTAAAAATAACGATAAGCAGCTCGATAAAACGCTGTGGACTGCCAATGAAGAGGGCAACACGGTCACCGTGCTTGAAAACTTTAATGATCGCGATGAAGCCAACCGGATTGCCAGCTACATCAATCAGTTGAAGCTTGAGTACGGGTACAAATACAGCGATATCGCCCTGCTGTATCGCACCAACGCCCAAAGCCGTGTATTTGAGGATGCGCTGCGCCGCAAAGGGATTGCCTACCAGATTGTAGGGGGGATTTCATTTTATCAGCGCAAGGAAATCAAAGATGTGGTCGCCTATCTGAAACTGCTGATTAACCCTGCCGATGAAGAGTCGCTGATGCGGGTGATCAACGAACCGGCACGCGGAATCGGCGATAAATCCCTGTCGCAAATCCGCGAATATGCACGGCAAAACAATCTCTCCGTCTGGGAGACGATGCAACAAATCGGCGAGACCGGCATCTACAAACCTGCACAGAAGCGGGTCGTACAGTTTGTTGAAATGATGGGTGGTTTTACGCAACGACTTGGCACCGAGCCGTTGATCGACACCGTCAAAACCCTGCTCGAAACCACCGGCTACGTTAAGCAATTCGTGGACGAAAACACCCATGAGTCGCTCACCCGACGTGAAAATGTGATGGAATTGCTCAATGTCATCACCCAGTTTGAGGAAGCTACCAAAAATGCCGACCTGAGCCGATTCCTTCAGGATATCAGTTTGATCACCGATTTGGATGCCCACGAAGAAAACCCGCAGTCGGTTACCTTAATGACCGTCCATGCCGCCAAAGGATTGGAGTTTCCCGTGGTTTTTGTTACCGGTCTTGAAGAAGAACTTTTCCCAATGGGCGGACGCAACGGTGAAGAAGCGGATATTGAAGAAGAGCGCCGCCTGTTTTATGTCGCCGCGACCCGTGCTGAAGAGCGTCTGTTTTTCAGCTACGCCAAAAGCCGTTACAAATTCGGAGAGGAGAAAATATCAACCCGATCCCGCTTTCTTGATGAGGTAGACCCAGGCGTTGTTCGCACCGAAACCGGAGCAACCATCCGTCAGAAATCATCCGGCAGATCAGATTTTGGCTCATCAGGTTTCGGAGGTACTACGATCGACTATGATTGGAAAAAACCGGCATCAGGCACCAGTCGCAGCAGCACCACCGAAATCCACTACGACAATGAAGATCTGAGTCTGTTGCGAACCGGAGCTAAGGTTGTACACCCTAAGTTTGGTCCCGGAAAAGTAATAAATCTGGAAAGTAGAGGAGAGGACAGTAATGTGGTGATATTTTTCCAGAATCAGGGTCAGAAAAAACTAAAGCTTAAACACGCTAAACTTAAAATCATCGGGTGAGTGGGTTTGAGTTTTTCCCACCACTGGAAACCCCGGAAGCAATTAAGCGATAGAGGAGTTGTTATTCGGCACCAAGAGTTACACCCAAACTCCACAAGTTTTCCACATACTGTCCACTGATTTTTGTCAAGCCTAATTTGTAGAAAATCGCAATTTCTAATTTCTGCAAAGTGCAAATAAAAAGGCAATATTTTGAAAGAAAAGCTGACTGAAGTAGGCCCTATCTTATAATATTACAGTGAGATAGGGGAGGGTGGGAAAATCAAGCTACAAGCAGAAAGTGGACTCTGTAAAAAAGAACTCCGTGTTTTTACGTAGATCGTTTACGTAAAAACACAGAGTTTTCCACAATTATAAAATGTCGCTGTGCTCAAGCTAAAGTCCGAGCCCTGTCTATATTGATGATACGGCTATTCTGCGTTTTTTACATGTTCATCCATCCATTCGAACATTTCGTATAATGCGTGATGAATGGATTCCCGGGCTCCGTAACCATGATCTTCGAACGGCAACATCACTTTTCGAGCTTCTTTGCCAAGTCCCTGCATGGCGTGAAACATACGCTCGGTTTGCATGGGGAAGGTGCCGGGATTCGGATCATCAGCTCCGTGTATCATGAGCATGGGAGCATCGATTTTATGAACGTTCATAAACGGTGACATTGCGGTGTAGACATCCGTGGCTTCCCAGAGCGTTCGCATTTCATTTTGAAACCCGAATGGAGTGAGTGTGCGATTAAATGCGGCACTTCGGGCTATTCCGGCCTGGAACAGATCGGTATGAGCCAGCAGGTTAGCCGTCATAAATCCACCGTAGCTGTGTCCGCCCACACCAATACGGTCAGGATCGGCTATTCCTTCATCAACAATGGCGTCAACGGCGGCTTCGGCACTTTTTACGAGCTGCTCAACATAAGTGTCGTTGGCAT
>SLJN01000295.1 GCA_007135115.1 Balneolales bacterium | reverse complement strand
CTTTGGTAGTCGCACTGAATAGTAATTAATCTAATCGATTTTTAACCCTTAATGAATGAACTAATGGGATTCCTCGGTCAGAAAGACAGGTGGAATTCGGCAACTTCTTGTACCAACCATAAATAAACAAAGCTATATGAAGTACATCGCAACAAAACTGCTATGTCTCGCTCTGTTGCTAACCTGGTCGGGGATGTCCCTCGCACAGGATGGAACAATTTCGGGGCAGGTGATAGACGCTGACAGTGATGAACCTTTACCAGGGGCCACTGTTCTTATTGAAGACTTAGATATCGGTGCTACAACTGATGTCGATGGTGAGTTTGTACTTATGGATGTTCCAGAGGGTAATCACATAGTGTCCGTCACTTTTGTTGGTTACACCAGTATTGAGGAAGATGTCCAGGTATCTGCCGGGGAAGAAGTTGATCTTTCCTTAAGCATTGAGCCGGATGTATTCGGCCTCGATGAGTTAGTTGTTACAGGTGTTGTGGGAGATACAGAAGCACGGTACACACCTTTTAGTGTAGGTCGGGTCTCGTCCGATGATGTTTCAATCGCACCTCCTACATCAGCTGAAAGCGCATTAAGGGGAAGAGTTCCCGGTGCGAGTGTATCGTCTGGAAGTGGGCAGCCTGGCTCCGGTGCTTCAATCCAATTACGAGGTGCTACTTCATTGGGAACGTCCAATGAACCACTTTTTATCGTAGATGGGGTGATTCTTGGAGAATCAACAGCAGATATTGAGTCACTGGATATTAAAAATATCGAGGTTGTTAGAGGCGCGGCAGCTGCATCTCTTTATGGTTCGCGGGCAGCTAATGGTGTAGTGCAGATTGAAACCCAGTCCGGTTCATTCATGGAGGATGGTGCGGTAGATATAACCATCCGGAATGAATACGGCATTAATGAGCTGGAAGGTTCTGTAGATCACCTGGAAGCTCATAATTGGGCACTCAGTGGAGATCCGGATGCGCCTTGGATAGGTGAAGACGGAGAACCTTCCGCAGATCTCTCAGGCCGTCAGACAGCTTCAGCTTTTATGGAAAAAGACTATCCCGATGATGTTGAAATTTACGACAACATAGATCGGTTCTTCGATCCGGGTAATTTTTACAGCAATTATGTCAATGTACGCTCACGAGTGGGTGAGACCAACTTTTCTCTATCATTCAATAATACTCACGAACAAGGAGTATTGGATCAGCTTGATGGCTACAACCGCCGAAGTGTTCGGTCCAACATCGATAGTGACCTTACCGATGATTTGAGTGTAGGTTTTCGTGGATATTATTCATGGTCAAAGCTGGATCACGTTCCAACCGGTTCCGGTTCACCGTTTTTCGGACTTGCCTTTTCACTCCCTGAAGTTGATCTGATGCAAACAGATGATGATGGCAGAATAATGGTAAATCCTGGCAATGCCGGAATTGAAGAAAATCCACTATATGATGTAAAGTATAATGATCGTACACAGCGGCGCCAACGAATAATGGGAAGTGTCAATGCAAGCTATGACCTTGCAGAATGGTTGAATATATCCGGCGACTTCAGTTACGATCGCTCCAACCGGGATAATAACTACTACTACCCACATTTCTTTGAAGCAATTGATCAGCCACAGTACCCTGGTGGTGGAATCTGGATGAGCAATATGTTTGATGAAACCATCAATGCAAGTGTTGATGCTACAGCGAATCGCTCATTTGGAGATCTGCAAACTCAAACTCAGTTCCGATGGTTGATCGAAAACGACGAGTATGAGCAGTCTCAAATGGACGGAAATGATTTTACAGTGATCAATGTACCGACATTTGATAACCTTGATCAGGAAACTGTAACCACGGAATCCGAGTCGACGACTATTCGTTCAGAAGGGTTTTTTGCTATTAGCAATCTGAACTACGACAATCGCTATATTGTCGACTTGTTGGGACGTCGAGACGGCAGTTCCCTGTTCGGACCAGGTAATCGATGGAATAACTATTACCGGGCAAGTGCTTCCTGGAATATCTCAAATGAAGATTTCTTTACAGCTGATGCAGTAGATGATTTAATCATCCGAGCTTCTCAAGGAACAGCAGGTAACCGACCGACATTTACCATGCAGTACGAAACCTGGAATGTGACTGATGGCTTCATTAGCAAAGGTAATCTTGGAAACCGTGACCTAAGACCCGAGCACGCCACAGAAACAGAATTAGGTCTTCAGCTTGGACTTCTTGAGCGTTTCCTCTTTGAAGTAACATACTCAAACACAGTGACCGAAGATCAGCTTTTGCTGGTTTCTCAGCAAGGTCTACAGGGATACGGTGCCCAGTGGCGAAATGCCGGTACTCTTAATACGGAAGCCATTGAAGCAAGCCTCGATGCATTCTTATATGAGTCGTCTACAACAAGCTTGAGCATGAACCTTAACTTCGATCGCGCAACCAGTGAGATTACACGATTTGACGCGCCTCCGCACCGATATGGTTCAGGTGGTGGCTTTGGCGTAATTGCTCAGGCAAGTGACGTTTTCTACTATCGTGAAGGCGAAGATTTCGGAACCTTCTACGGTGCTCTTTGGGCAGAAGACGAATCCACACTTCCTGTGCATCTGCAAGACCATGCCGATATGTTCGATCGCAACGATGATGGATATCTTGTACCTGTCGGTGAAGATGGAAGCTGGACCGATGGAGAGTGGGGAGAAATTGTTGAAATCCTCGATGAAGATGGTAATCCGATAGAACTCCTCGATTGGGGACTGCCAGTTGCTTATGAAGATGAAGAAGGTAATGACTTCCAGCGTTTAGGTAATGCTTTACCCGACTTTAATCTCTCTTGGGGAACTCAATTGGCATATCGAGGTTTTGGTTTGGATATGCTTTGGGAAGGCCAGTTTGGTGGAAGCATCTATAACCATACACGTGCATGGGCATATCGGGATGACCGACACGGAGATTTCGATCAGCGAGATGTTCCAGAGGATGAAAGAAAGCCGATTGCTTATTATCAGCAACTCTACAATGTTAACTCTTCCAGCAGCCACTTCGTGGAAGATGGTACATTTGTGAAGCTTCGTGAGCTTGCTCTAAGCTATAGGTTGGGCACCGAGCAACTCGGAGAAATGTTCGGAGATTATGTGGACCATATCCAATTCAGTTTGGTAGGCCGAAACTTACTAACCTTCTCTGATTATACTGGATTCGACCCGGAGGTAGGAACTTCAGAATCTAATCATATTCGATTCGATAGCTTTAACTATCCGAACTACCGCACCATTTCAGGAAGTGTAGAAATTCAATTTTAAATAAGAGACTACCTATGCAATTCAGAACATATATAACCTTAACCTCTGTTGCCTTGGCACTACTGCTTTCAGGGTGTCTCGATATGGAGGTTGATAATCCGAACGCACCCGATGCCGAGCAGGCATTAAATACGCCCGGAGATATTGAGTCTCTGGCCGGAGATCAGTTCCTCCAATGGTGGAACGGAACTCAGAAAAGTTACCCCGGCTATACTATGGCCGTAATGGGGCAAGAGTTAACTTCATCCTATGGAAACTTTGGTAAATTTGACCTCGGGCGACAGCCAAGGGAACAATTTATCAATACTCCTACGTATGACTACAGAGATATGGTAGACACTCCATGGAGCAATATCTATGCGGCCATCAACTCTTCTATCGAAGTATTGAATCAGATGGATGACCCTGATTTTTCTCTCGATAGTGAGCAAGATGAAACCCGTATGGAAATGTTTGTAACTTTTGTGAAGGGGCTTTCCTATAATTCTCTTGCAAACCAGTTTGATCGAACAATCCTTGTTGATTCTGACGATGAGCTTATTGACGAGGATGGACAGCCGGTAATTTTTGATCCGCCAAGTGAACCAAACTATGAAGAAGCACTTGACTTCGGTTTGGAAAAGCTTGCTGATGCGCAAGAAATGGCTGAAGCCAATCCTGACATCATGATTCCCGGAGACTGGCTCCTCATGGAATCTGATATGGATATGGATGGGTTTGTTCAACTCATCAACTCTTACAGAGCGCGGATGATACCTGCCAATACCCGAACACCTGATGAGCGGGATGATTTAGATTGGGGCCAAATCATTGAGTACGCTGAAAACGGGTATCCCGGTGATGTAATCATGGAAGCTGACGGATCTCTCCAGTGGAGCTTTTCTGTTAACCTGTACAATGAAGCACTCTGGCATCGGGTTAACTACGAGCTAATAGGCCGTACAGATCAATCCGGAAACTTTGAGGGGTGGCTGGATACTGATCTTCTGGATCGTACAGCTGTTGTGCTTGATACCGAAGATGAGCGTATTGCTGATACTGAAGAAGATGTAGCAGAAGCTGACAACCCTTATGTGCAATTTGCCGGGCCGGCTCCGCACCCGCCAAATCGTGGAACCTACTTCCATTCAAATTATGCAACACAGCGAAATCTTGATACTTATTGGGCTGGTCTTATAGGTCCAATGCCACATATCTATCGCACGGAAATTGATATGATCATAGCCGAAGGGATGCTTCGAACTGAAGGCGAATCTTCTGAGGTAGCTGATATGATCAATGAAACACGTGTAGACAATGGTGGACTTGAGCCTGTGGAAGAAGGCGATGGATACGATGAGCTCTTCAATGCTATGAGATATGAGCTTGAAATGGAAACTCTGGGAAGCTCTGCCGGCATTGCTTATTACAATAAGCGTGGCTGGGGTGACTTAAAAGGAGATTATGACTATGGTGGTCTCCCTGATGGAACTCCGCTACATTTTCCGATCCCGGCTGAAGAACTTGAAGGGGTACTCCAAATGGATCCCTACACATTCGGCGGACAGGATGATGATGACTGGGGAGCTGGTGCTCAAGCAAATGATCGAGCTGCCGGCATTAACACAGATCGTATTATTGAAGCCATGAGAGCTGCTCACGAAAAAGAACCCGATATCATCAAATAAACACTTGTAGATTTTCTGGTGCAAGTTGTGTTTAAAAGCCCGTGCCGATATTTCGGTACGGGCTTTTTTTGCTGAATAAAATCGAATGCAAAGAGTGGTGATGTATTTACATGCATTTACAAGGTTGTACAAAAAAAAATGACTGACCCTCCGGAAAGAATCAGCCATTAATGATCAGTCAAACTTGTAAAACTCGTTGCTTCATCCTGTCAGCAAAACAAACACAATCAGGAAAAGAAACACAAGTTTCAATACCATAGGTTTATAGTTCTTCATATACAACCACCTGTTTTTTAACAGTAAATGGAAGTGATCCGGATATCAACGTCTGT
>SLJN01000228.1 GCA_007135115.1 Balneolales bacterium | reverse complement strand
TTTCAATTAATGCTAATTGCTTGAAAAGCAACATTTTTTGCAAAAACGCTCTAAAAAGAAGAGATGGTCCTGTTAATAGTACAATAATGGCAACAATAGGTAAATATAGAGTTAGATCAGTGAGAGAAAAAAAGTCTGCGATCAAGTGAGACGAAATGTAAAGGCAAAATGACAAGAAGAGGCTTAAAAATACATTAAATAAGAACAATGAGGAACTTTCCTTGACACTTATTTTATCTCTTTGAATGACAGCCTGACTAATACCAAAGCTTTCAAGTAAACCGAAAAAGCCTATTACTATAAATATTACTGCAATATGGCCAAATTCTTCTGGTGAAAGAAATCTTGCTTTAATTATCAACGTAACCGGTCCTGTCAAACCTCCTATAACAGTTTTCAGAGATGTCCATTTTACACTGCTGATAGCCTGTTTTTGGAGTGAACCCATTTGCTTTGTAATAAATTTAAGGACTTTGTAAAATCAACTAAAACCGGGTAGTTACCTTTATCCTCTTGAAATGCTAACAAAGGAGTGCAGTTAATTCAAACTACTAAAAATCAAACCTGTCCAATATATGACTTAGGGAAACAACTGTTTGAGACAAATTATTCAATTTTCAATAAATCGTATTGAGTTGCTTGATTCTCCAAACTAGCATCACGTCAATCATGAAGTAACGGAATTTGGTAATGATTCATACATAATTAAATTAGTAATTAGATTTACAATATGTTACCAATACGTCCCAAGCATAATTTGCGTTTCAGTATCCTCCATGCTTTATTCATTGCAATTTGTGTTACGAAATAAAATGGGGGAATTCATGCTAAAATTATTGAATGCCGTCAAAAGTTTAAAAAACTAAAGACTCATTTACAATTATTTCATTAAAGATTTGTCCGGCAGGGTTTATTGATTTAACTTCTATTTGATGAGATTTGAATATTGCAATATAAATGTGCTCCCAGAACGATCCTGCTATTTTTCCGTCATTTTCATGACTAATCCCACTATGCCCGGTTTTATAAACATTTAATCTATCTTGTGTATCCTTAAGATACCAGGTCGTTGAGGGATTCCATCGAGATCGTGAATCAGATCCCCAACTACCATCACCAAAAAATATTATTCCAGGATCGCTTTTAGTTATATACGTGCTGTTGCCAAGATAAAAAAATCCAATATCTGCCTCATTAGCGTGATGATTGGGGATTTTATTAGCAATGCCCAGGGAAACTGTTCGTTTCCAACTATGTTCATGACTATCAAATGCAATTCGAATATTGCCTGCATTATATAAGATTTCAAACCATTCCTTTCTAATAGAAACTGAAACTTCAACGTTTGGATGTCTATACGTAGGGAAGGGGGAAACATGCATTATAGGCACCGAATGCAAAACAGAATTATCAATTACCTTACTTAACCATTTTTTTTGTTCGCCGCCAGGATAAGAAGTATGCCAACTGTCAAGAATTATTAGCTGCAAATAATCGCCAATCTTAACTGCCCCATAATTCTTCCCTAGAGGTTCAAGTTTCGAGGGATTATCAAAAAAAAACCTCAAATACCTTGCTGCTTCAGGATCAGTACCATTATCCGGCGTAGTTTCATGATTACCAACAGCCAAAATCATAGGTACATAAAAAAAGTTACCTCCGACTTGACTAAGGCTGCGATCTAGCATATCAAGAAACCCTATCCATCTATTAGTTTGTTCTAATCCGATGATACCTTCGCAATCAACATAATCACCCTTACCAACTAGAATATCAATACCATTAATACTCATTGCACGGGTTAATAGATCATATTTATTATGCCCTTTCCCCTCAAAATGAGCATCACCAGCAAATCCAACCTTTATACCATCATCAGGTATTTTGGATGGCAGTGTTTTAGTTCTTCGTATTATATCTTCTCCTGCTACCTGAAACATGTATTCAGTACCAGGTAAAAGATCAGTGATGTAAACAGTATAAAGATTTAAATCACCTCTTTTTGGTATTTCCTTTTTCTGGGGATTTATATAAGTAAACTTTATTTCATTAACTTGCTTATATCTAAAATTTTTACTTTGCTTTGAATCTTTGGTGATCCAGGAAATAATTAGTTCCCGAGTAGGATCCTGTGAAAGCTGAGAATATACAATTGTTTGATTAACACTGTAATCATTTTTTTCACATCCAACAAACAGTATGCTAACAGAGATAAATAAAATACACCTACTAGTATTTGCCACATCTCTTGTTAGATACCTCATCTTTGACTTACAATTAAATGATTTTACATGTTTCTGTTCAAAGTTTCGGCCTGTTCAAAAAATTCATTAAGGACAGTAGCCACTCCATATTATGTATGACATGACACTAGTATTTTGTGAGCTGCAACCTTATTTTACCCCAAATTACCTTCCCAAAAATTAAACCTATCCCAAGCATGCCACCTAAAAACGCACTACTTACTATAATTAAAGATCTTCTTGGTTTGCTTCTTTCAATAGGCACCTGAACTGGCTCCATAATTTTTATTACCGGCGTTTCTTCCTGCACTTTAATGCGGGCTTGCTCGACTTGTTGGGCTAAGCTGTTGTAGACGTTGAAGGCTAGGTTGTACTGGTCCTGGAGACGTTGTTCTTCTGTTTGGGCGGTAAGAGATACGATATTGCGGTTGGCATCGCGAAAATTGGCTAAAGCGAGTTGTGTAAGATGAAATTCATTTTTCTTTTCTTTATACCGCTCTTGTACGAATTCAAGGTCTCTTTTTGCTTTTCCTGCACGATATTGAGTTATATAATCGGTGAGATAATTTACAGAGTGTTGGCCAATTTGAGCTGCTACCCTGGGATCGGGAAATTCAGCGGAGATAGAAATCACACCGGAACGCTGATCTATACTGGCATTTATGGCATCCCGGATTTTTTTTACTGCCTCGAACTGAGTTCTATTCATTTGTGGAATATCTCCGAATGAAGGAAGGTTATGGTTAACTTCTTGCTTATCTTCATTCCGAAACCATCCAAGTATTGTACCCGGAAGCCCTATAGTATATTTTTTTATTATTCCAGCCAGCGAGAAGGAAGATCCCGTGTTTAAATACTCGAAAACGGTGATTTCTTCAATACCATTTTCAGTTTGAGCGATTACATTGCTCTCAAGCAGGTACATAAAAAATGGCGTACTTTTAAGTACATCCGGGTAAAGATCTGGACGGATTGCATCTGCTCCTGCTCCACCCGCAGGAATATTGAATCCGCCTAATCCTCCGAATTGTCTTAATAACGCTGAGGCCCCTCCCTGGGTATCCCTTACTTCAGGCAATAGTCGCGCTTCGGCTTTAAATTGTTCTTGGCTGGTAAATGCAATGATAAGTCCGAGAACTACGAAAAACCCGGTTACCTTAGCAATCAACCAGCGGCCATTCCAGATATACCGGATTACCTCTATGAGGTCTATTTCATCCGATGATCTGGTGTTGTTAACATTTTGGTTTTCTGCTTCCATCTTTTATTGATAAAAGGTTGCAATAATTAGCAAAGTAAACTTTGATCCGAATATTCACCCATCGAAAAGGTGGTTTAACATCGATTTATGCAGGGAGACCTGAAATTTTCGTGAAAGTGCCTTTCGGGTGAATTTCCGCCAGGACGTTCCAGCGTCTAAAAGGCAAGGTTTTAAATTATAACTATAACTGATTTATCAGTGTTACAATTACCAGTGCCAGGGAGGTCATTGCAGAGCCGATGGCAAGGGATTCCTGGATGGTTCTTTGCTGGCGTTCCGGTTTTTGGGGCACTATAATCTCGGCTCCCGGCTCTATTGACGGATATGATCTGAAAAACAGGAAATTCCTTGTCCGGTCGACCGACCCATTAGGATACACTACAAACAGATTGTTTTTACTTGCATTATCGGCAAATCCGCCAGCCTGGGAAACATATCCCCTAACGCCCATACGGCTCTGGTAGCGTGCGGTGACTGGATAAAGCAATGCGCCATTCAGTCTGACGGTCTGCAGTTCCTGGGGGATTCTCAGGATATCCCCTTCTTCCAGTATCAGGTCGTCGGCTCCGTGGGGATTGCGGAGTATGCGCTGGAGATTGATGCCGACTGACTGGTCCCTGGCTTCAGTTAATGCTGCAATATCCAGTTCCATTTCAGAGGTATCGATACCGGATAATCGTTGTAGTCTCTCCTGCCCACTAAGTTCAACCCTCCTGATGAGTGTTGCTCCGGGTATATATGCATCGTCGGTGAGCCCACCGGCCCTGTTTATCAGGTCTGAGATTCGTTCGGTGTTGCTTGTAATGGCGTAGCTGCCGGGGAAGTTGAGTTCGCCCTGCACCTGAACAATCACCTGTTCACGGTAACCGGGTGAGCGCCTTACAAAGACCATATCGAAGGGTTCGAGGAAAAATGATGAAGCTTCATCTCCTAGGGCTAAGGTGGCATCAAGGGGAAAAGAATAAATCCGGGATACCTGATCGCCGGGGCGGTCGGCGGTTTTATTATTCACCCGCCTTGCAACTTCTACACGTGATAATGAAGCGGCATCTGTCAGCCCGCCGGCCATCCTTATGAGCTCTCCCAGCGTTTTATTCCTTGCAAAGGGAAAAGTACCGGGATTGCTCACTTCTCCCATAATGCCAACTGTGCGTTCTTGCTGAAGATCGAGAACTGAGCTTATCGTGATCAAATCCTCCCTCATCAGTAAGACATCGAGATTGGAATTTTCCATCAAGTGTTGCAGATCGTATTCCATAACTTCGGTTTCAAGGTTTTCCTGCAGACGATAAATAGCAACCCTGCTCAGGAATGCATCTTCCCGGAGACCTTCAGCTTTGGCAATGAGATCCTTCAGTGTCATACCTTCGGTAAGTCCATACTCTCCCTCACGAAAAACGGCACCCTGGATTGTAACCCTGTTTTCGTATCGCTCCAGGATCTCACCCACTTCGATCATATCCCCGTTATGCATCAGGAAAGATGAGAACAGGTCCGATTCAACGCTAAGAAGCCTGCGCTGACTGTCGGTTTTGCGATCTACCTGGAGGCGGCGGGAATAGGCCATCGAAGAAAACCCGCCGCAATATCCTATCAGATCGGCAAGGGTTTCATTTTGCCTGAGTTCATAAATAGCCGGCCGTTTAACTTCTCCCGATATGGTAACCTGCTGCTTGCTTGGTCCTATGAATATGAGATCCTCGTCCTGAAGCCTGATATTCAGAGTGGTTTCCCCTTTCAGAAGAAAATCATACAGGTCGATCGTCGTAACGGGCTGACCCTGCCTGACA
>SLJN01000053.1 GCA_007135115.1 Balneolales bacterium | reverse complement strand
GGTAATAACTTTGCTGCTTTTCTGAATAAGTTCACTTGTCAGATCCGACATATCACTGCGCGCAATCAGGTGCAAAGTTGTTCCGCTCTCCGCTGATGCCATTGCAATAGACTTGCCAAATCCGCGTGAAGCTCCGGTAATAATGATGTGTTTCATAAAGAATTGTAATAATTTGATTTAAATGGTATCGAGAATTTGTTTGCTTAAGAGGTAATGTTCCAACGCAGCCTGACTGGTTCGCACTCCATCAGTGAAGTTGAAGAATCTTCAGGTATTTTGAAAGCGTCAAGATGAAAGTCTAAGTCTACTTTCATCAACTTTCCGTGTTTTATTCGAACCTTTTCATTTCTGCTTTCCAGTGACAGTGCCGAATTATTACCGGAAAACATAGGCATAATCTCAGCTTGCTGCAGGCCTATACAAAGTACAAGAGAAAACCAATCGCATTGCGCTAAAAGTTCATCAAGTGCTTCATAATCGGGTACTTTACGCACCTCTGGCAGTAAATCGTCCTGAAGCTGCAATTGCCGTTTCTTGAACTCTCTTGCCTGATTTCGCACATACAGCCCTTCAGCAGACCAATCATGATAATCATGCAGCCGAACAACATGCCGGGATATCCACCAGCTTACGGCGGGATGAATTCCTTCCGAGGCAACGACTGACCGCTTCCAGATATGCAGATGCGTGGCCGCCGGTATATCAAGAAAGTTATACCAAGTGTCGGATTCGGGGTCGATTTCCGGACACCGGTCCCACAAAAGCCATCCATCATCGTGACGGGCAACCGCCTGAAACCAGATTTCCGGTGGATAATCCAGCCCCGCTTCCGTAAAGTCGAGGTTGCGGGCGAGCCGTGCCGTTAGCTCCGCATGGGTTACCTGCGGGATGGCAATGGATTGTGGGCTTTTCCTGATTATCAATGGCGCTGAGGCTTTAAATGTCGGTTGAAATGTAGTCCTGCCGGATATAAAACTTGATGGACATATCTATCACATTAACCACACCAGATTGACCTTGATTACCCAAGAATTTCAGTTTTTACATAATAGCCTACCGCTAACCCCCACATCAGAAAAAGAAAAATCACCACATAGATAAAGGGAATCCCGGCAATCTTGATTTTACTGCCGGGCTCTTCGGTAATGATATCTTTCTTATGATTCCCACGATCCAACCCGAACACTTCTTTCTTTACTTTCCTCATTTGCCGCCGAAAACTGACGTAGGCGGGTGTGAGGAGTAGTAAGGATAGTAGGGAAAGGAAGAGGTAAGTGCGCATAAATGCAGTTCAAGGTTTAAGGTTTAAGGTTCAAGTGCTGGATATATTTTGAGTGTTAGCACGATACGATCAGCAATTGGTGGTTTTAGTAGGAATCATTATGCAAGTTGGGCTGTGTTATGCTTGAATGGTGGTTTGGCTAAAACGTGACAGGTGTTTACAAACCTGTCACGTTGTCTTGAATTCAACTTACTCAGCCTGGGTTTATCTTTATAAGGTAATTTAAGGAACAGTTGCTGTCATGCATGTCAACGATTTATAAAGTATCCAGCACTTAAACCTTAAACGTTGAACCTTGAACTGTATGTAATTACAAGAAACTCAAAGACAGCAAATCCTTACCCATTGCAAACTACCTGCCGTCAACAAGCTCCTCCAACGGTTCGCCGGTGGTTCCACTTGGGAATGCGGTGTTGAGCATCAGTCCGAGTGTGGGGGCGATATCTTCGATGCCTACTTCTCTGCTTGTGCTTCCGGATGGAACTCCGCCGCCATACCAGAGCATCGGCACTCGGGTGTCGTAACTGTATGGTGAAAAATGAGTCGTGCCGGTTTTATCTCTCCAGAACGGCACCCATTGCGGATCGAGCCAGGCGGCTACATCACCGGAGCGTATCTGGTTATGACCTCTTTGAACTTTGGCTTCCATACCTTCGGTAAACTGAGATGCATTCAAAGCACTGGTCGTCAGTGTACCGGAAACACCATCCACCGTTCGTAGATAGCGGGCAAACTGCTTTTCCACTTCTTCAATATCAAGATCCCGGGCATCTATCAGTTGCCGGTCCAAAAATACCTGCTGATTGCTGAAAGCTTCAACCAGATCCACTCCAAATTGCTGCTCGCTGAATTCCTGCAGCTCCTCTTCTACATCTGAATCGTAGAAATATCCCGCTGGCACACCCTGATCCTGCATGTATTTAGGCACATGGGCCGCGCCGTGATCGGCCGTTAGAAATACCAGTATGTTATCATGGCCAAATTCTTCTTCCAAATAATCCAGGAACCGGGCTATATCGCGATCAAACCGCAGATACTGATCCTGAATCTCCCGTGATTGCGGTCCGAAGCGGTGACCGATATAATCCGGCGAGGAATAGGAAATGGTGAGGAAGTCTGTTGCCTCTCCCCGGCCGAGTTGTTCACCTTCAATAGCTGCTTTGGCAAAATCGGTGGTGTAGTTGTTACCCTGAGGTACATACTGAATCAACCCAGGTCCCTCTTCTTCGTATTTCATCTCCAGGTCATAGGGAAAGGTGACTTTGTCACCACCCGGAAGCGGTCCTTCATACGGATTGTCATCTTCCCGGCTGAGGTCGTAATATTCCTCATCCTTAATGAGATCCCAACCTTCAGCCATGTACTCCTCAATACGATCTTCGCCATTGAACTGCCTCACCCAGCCGGGCAATTCATCGGTATACCAACTGCTTGTGATAAACTCACCGGTTTCCGGATCCATCCAGTACGCTCCGTTGGCCATGTGTCCGGCGGGAAAAATGGCACTGCGATCTTTTATGGAGATGCCGATAGTTCGGGACTTTTTGTTGGTCGCAAGCCTCAGCTCATCGGTGATGGTGGTAGTGTTCATCCGATGTGGAGACATCCGTCCATCGTCAGAATCTGTGCCGACCGGTTCCATGTCATGATCATCCGTACAATAGATGTGTTCGCCGGCCTCCCTGTCGTACCAGTTGTTACCAATAATCCCGTGCACGGTGGGATTGGTGCCGGCAAAAATGGAAGTATGTCCGGGCGCGGTATAGGTCGGTACATACTGATAATTGGCATTGTCGAATGAAAACCCGTCGTTGTATAGTTTCATCAACCCGTCATCTCCATACTGATCGCGAAACCTGGGGATGAAGTCATATCTCATCTGGTCAACTACGATACCGACCACCAGTTTGGGCTGATCTTGCTCGTCGCCATCATCCATTTCACATTGAATGATAAATGAGGCAGCAAGCATCAGAGGCAGTAACAGTTTTATAAATTTCATAATTATTTGGTTTTGGCTGATCAAAGGAGGTAATAACTTACGAGATGGGAGGCTTTGAGAAAATCACAAATGACAAATTTCAAATTACAAATAAGTACCAATATTCAATTAATGAAATTCCAAACGTTTGCCTGGGCTTGTTTAGGTAATTGGGTTTTAGACATTGGAATTTATTTGTTATTTGGTGCTTGTCATTTGCGATTTCTAAGCATTTCCCACAAAAAAAGCCTGCCGAATACGCGAAGTTTCCGGCAGGCTTTTCAAATCAGATAAAGCGAAAAATCATTCGCTCTTCCAGTATCGCTTGGATCCGTTAGCGTGCTTGTAGGTCAGCCCCGGATATTTCGCGAGTGTTTCTTTAAGGCTTTTCTCGACGATTTCCATGCCTTCATCAATATGTGCTTTTTGCACAGACAGGTTAGGCCGGAATCGCACGGCATTTGTCCCGCAAGGGAGAATCAACAGACCGTTTTCGTATGCCAGATTAATAAACTCGCCTCGGATACGTGGCTCTTCAAAATCAAAAGCGCACATCATTCCAAGTCCGCGGGCATTGGTGACAAACTCATTGTTATCTACAAATTCTTTAATCTTGCCTTGTAGATAGCCGCCGACATCAGCAGCATGATCAACCAGGTTGTCTTCTTCAATGATTTCAAGGTAGCGGGTAAACCGAACCATGTCGACCAGGTTTCCGCCCCAGGTTGAATTAATCCGTGAAGAAACCTTGAATACGTTGGTATCGATATCATCAATTCGGTCACCAACAAGGATTCCGCACACCTGAGCTTTTTTACCAAATGCCAGGATATCCGGCTTCACATAGTGTTGGTGTGCCCAGAATTTTCCGGTGATACCAACGCCGGTCTGCACTTCATCATAAATCAGCAGTGCATCGTATTCATCTGCCAATCGGCGGAGTTCTTTGTGGAATTCCGCGCGGAACTGGTTATCTCCACCTTCGCCCTGAATCGGCTCAAGAATAATAGCTGCAATATCATCCCGGTGGGTTTGCAAATACTGTTCGGCCTGAGCTACAGCTTCCTTTTCATCCTGAATTACCCGATCGAGATTATCACCTTCGAGCGGAAACGTAATTTTCGGATTCTTGATTCGCGGCCAATCGAATTTCGGGAAATAAGCCACTTTATTCGGCTCGGTATTGGTTAGCGACATCGTGTAGCCGCTTCGGCCATGAAAAGCCTGGTCAAGATGCAGGATTTTGTGACCTTTTTCGTGCCGGTATCCCTTTTTGAAGTTTTTCTGAACCTTCCAGTCAAAAGCCACTTTGAGTGCATTTTCAACGGCAAGTGAGCCGCCTGCCACAAAGAAAGCTTTGGGGAGATAGTCCGGAATACCTACTCTTGAAAAGGTTTCCACGAACTCAGCCATTTCCTGAGTGTACACATCGGAATTGGACGGGTTATGCACAGCAACCCGCTTCATTTTTTCAAGGAATTCCTCATTTTGTACCACTTTCGGGTGATTCATCCCGAGAGTATTGGAGGCGAAGAAAGTAAAGAAATCGAGATAATTCTTTTGCTTTTTTGCGTCGTATAAATACGCACCCTCACTCTTATCCAGATCGAGAACCATGTCGTAGCCGTCTGCTAACATATGACGGCCTAATATTTTGTGAACCTGATCAGGTGCCAATGCTTCATGTACTGCCATAAAACACGTCCCTTTTATTTAAGCTGTGAATAATGAAATGATCGAAAAGTGCTCGGCTGCACCTTAATCCGAACCCGGAAATATAGGTATAATCGCTTGGAAATAATACCTTATCAGAATGATATTTTTTTGTTTACCGGATTCGCGAAGGGCTAACAAGACAAGCCGGGTTTTATTACAAAATATCTTGACACGGGCGTGATTTCATGGTATATTTGGGATCTATTCTAAAACAGAATATCACACCGCGGGGTGGAGCAGCTGGTAGGTCGTCGGGCTCATAACCCGAGGGTCGGAGGTTCGAGTCCTCCCCCCGCCACTGGGTAAAAGGGCTGTT
>SLJN01000046.1 GCA_007135115.1 Balneolales bacterium | reverse complement strand
GGTATTTTAGCGATATTGGGAGTTACTGTATGACACTATAAATATGAGAGTCGTGCAACAGACACTACCGGCGGATCCGCGCAAATCAGCGGCAAAAACCAAATTAGAAGAGAAACCTTGTAGCGCGGGGCGGATTTGAACCGCCGGCCTCCGGGTTATGAATCCGACGCTCTTACCTACTGAGCTACCGCGCCATCTATCGTAACAGAGCTTCCAAAAATACAAAGAGATTTCACTTTTGTAAAGCAAAAGATCACTGATTTATTTCGTATTCGTTCCTATATTTCGGTCTTATCAAAATGATAACCTTGAAAGTATTTTTTCTTCTCTAAATTCGGTAAGCATTTCCATGGCAAAACAAATTACATCTCAACAAAAAGATTACGCTCAGTGGTATCAGGATGTCGTAAGGGAGTCAAAGCTGGCTGACCATTCACCGGTTCGTGGCTGTATGGTTATCCGGCCCAACGGGTACGCCCTTTGGGAAAATATGCAGCAGTCTTTGGATCAAATGTTTAAAGATACCGGCCACTCCAATGCCTATTTCCCTCTTTTTATTCCCAAATCGTATCTATCCAAGGAAGCCGAGCACGTTGAGGGATTTGCCAAAGAATGTGCGGTTGTAACGCACAGCCGTCTGATCAATACCGAAGACGGAAAAGTCGATGTAGACCCGGAATCCGAATTAGAAGAACAGCTGATTGTTCGGCCCACCTCCGAAACCATTATCTGGGATACATACCGAAACTGGATTCAATCCTACCGGGATCTGCCATTACTTCTTAACCAGTGGGCTAATGTGGTTCGTTGGGAGATGCGAACCCGGCTGTTTCTGAGAACCATGGAGTTTCTGTGGCAAGAGGGACACACCGCGCACGCCACTAAAGAAGAAGCTATCGAAGAAACCGAACGCATGCTGGGTGTCTACCAGACTTTTGCCGAAGAGTACATGGCGATGCCGGTGATTCCGGGCACCAAAACCGAAGCCGAACGCTTCGCCGGTGCCATTGAGACCTACTGCATCGAAGCGCTCATGCAGGATAATCGAGCCCTACAGGCAGGGACCTCCCACTTCCTCGGACAAAATTTTGCCAAAGCCTTTGATGTGCGCTTTCAAGATAAAGACGGGGAAGAAAAATATGTATGGGCATCCAGCTGGGGCGTTTCGACACGGCTCATCGGCGGTTTGATTATGACCCACTCCGATGATGACGGACTCGTTCTACCTCCCAAACTCGCCCCCGTACAGGCTGTGATCGTTCCTATCTGGAAAAATGACGATGAAAAGACTCAGGTCCTTGAATATGCTCAAGGCATCCAATCCGCTCTTAAGGAGGCCGGTGTTCGCTGCCGATTGGATGACCGTGATCAGTACAAGCCCGGCTGGAAGTTCTCTCAGCATGAAGTTGAAGGTGTCCCTCTGAGATTGGCAGTTGGACCACGCGACGTTCAAAACGGTAATGTGGAAATTGCACGACGCCACGATCGAACTAAAGATATCGTTCCGACTGATGAGATTGCCGGCAAAGTTCAGGATGAGCTGAAGAATATTCAGCATGAGCTATATCAGGCCGCAAAAGAGCGTATGGAAAAGAATACTTTTCATGCAGAAACTTATGATGAATTCAAAGAGATCATCAACCAAAAAGGCGGGTTTGTGTACGCTCATTGGGACGGTACCACCGAAACCGAATTAAAAATCAAAGAAGATACCAAAGCGACAATCCGGTGCCTGCCTTTTGATTATGGTAAAGGCGTGTCCGGTAAATGCATGGTGACCGGTGAACCATCTATAGGCAAAGTCATTTTCGCCCGAGCCTATTGATGCTGATTGGAAGCTAATTTCTTACAACACTACCTGTTTTCTTATGAAACTATATAGAATGTCAGATTTGTGACAGTCCTGAACTGTGTTCGGGACTACGTTCATCGTCTTGGTTCATCGTCTTGATTTTACCGTGAACAAACAACTAAACTGATGAATTGGGCCCGACTATATTCAGATGTTTTCAATCCATTGATCATGAATGTGCTCATCGTCCTGTTCTCCGGGATTTTATCCGGACTGGAACTGCCGGATGTTCTGATCACAGTAGTTGGAGCATTTATACTTCTCTGTTTGGCCCCATATTGGTATTTACGACAGCAATTACATAAACATACCATTGACGATCTGGATGTAAAAATCCGGGCTCAGCGTCTCAAACCCATGCTGGTTACTATTGGGTTGTACCTGCTTTTTGCGGGATTAATTTTTGTGTTAGAACCGGGAGATGAACGATTTTTGCTTTTTATCATACTTAGTTTCGCATTTTGCGCCATCCTGGCTACCGCAATTACACGGTTTTGGAAAATCAGCTTGCATAACGCCTGTTTCGCTGCAACCTGGATGATCATCCTGCTTCAGGTCTGGTTGAATGACTACTCGCAAGAATTATTAACTTTGCTGATAACCATAGCAACTTTAAGTATTCTGCTGATGGCTCTTGCCAGGGTAAAACTCAAGGTGCACTCTATCCCGCAGGTTATTGGCGGTATTTTATACGGGTTGATTCTACCTGTTTTACTATTTTACCTGTTCATCATCCCTTAAATTTTATCGAGATGTTTTACTATTATCCACCTGTAGCCGAAAGCAATGAAGCCGCATCTGTTGATCAGGAAAGCATTCAATCCCATGGCGTAGCTTCTGTCGGACTGATGGAATCGGCGGGCAGCAAAACGGCTGATTTTCTGCTATCACGAACTGAGCCCGGTGATTTCTGCGCATTTGTTTGCGGCAAAGGAAATAACGGCGGAGACGCCCTGGTAGCAGCACGACAACTCCACGCCGCCGACAGAGAGATTGGGATATTGATGATCATGGGGGATCAAAACTTATCGGAAGATTCCGCCGCTAATTATAATAGTCTGCGAAAAATTGCATCCGAAAGTGATGGGATCCGGTTTTATAAAAATATGGATGAATTATTTCCTCAACCGATCAACTGGTGGGTTGATGGAATTTTTGGCACCGGCCTGAACAGTGCCGTCCGCGAGCCGGTAGCCACCTGTATACAGGAAATCAATAACCATCCGGCACCGGTACTCGCGCTGGATATCCCGTCTGGTTTAGATGGCACTACCGGTTCTGTTCTCAGATTTTCCATAAAAGCGAAAGCCACCATCATGTATGGAATGGCAAAGTTGGGTGCCTATATAGAAGACGGTCCGTACTATTGCGGAGAGCGAATTACCGTAAACCTTGGGTTTAGCGGCCCGGCGATGCAAAAAATAAACCGTTTTTTATTTGATGAAGATCACCACCCTGATAACCTTAAGAACCCTGCTTTCAGGCACAAATATCAGGCGGGCATTGTCTATATACTTGCCGGAAGTGAAGGAATGACCGGTGCTGCGGTCATGGCAGCCAAAGCCGCATGGAGCCTGGGAGCCGGCGGGGTGGTTGTATTCACTCCGGCCGGATTAATGCCCGTTTTTGAGCACCATCTACCAGAAACCGTCAAAATACCTGTAGGCCAGCCTTCCGATAAGTGGTTTATGCCCGCTCACGCTGAGCAGCTGGATGATCACCTGTCAAATAAACATCCTTCTGTGATTTTGTGCGGACCCGGAAGCGGTAAACGGGAAGAAACCCGTCAATTTTTCCGTAAAGTCTTGGAGCAACATGCGGGTAAAATGGTCATCGATGCCGACGCCATCCATACGCTGACGGATTCAACCCTTACCCGACCGGACAGTCAAAACCTGATCATTACACCGCATACCGGTGAATTTGATAAGCTATCGGGAAAGTCACCCGACACGTTTTATGAACGACTGAACTCCGCTGAACAACTCGCAAACGATCTGAATATAACAACGCTTTTAAAAGGCCAACCTTCGACGGTCACCAATGGCAAGCAAACCTGGATCACATCCTATCCCACGCATGATTTCAGCCGGTTTGGCTTCGGTGACGTGTTGTCGGGATTTCTGGCCGCGGCCTATCTTCACACTACTCCTGAACAGGCGTGTTTGTCTGCAATGCTTGCAGGTATTCATCGTTTGAGAACCTTCCAAAAACAACATCCGAATCGCATTGCCCAACCCTTTGACCTGATTTCATCTTGAAGAACTTCATCCGCTATCTTTCAAAACAGCGCTGGGTTATTTCCTCTATTCCCTATGTTACCCTGGGGTGGACCCTGCTCATTTTGTATTTGACCTTAATGCCGAGCGACAGACTGGCGACTCCTTCATCACTATTTTCTTTCAGCAAAATTGGGCACTTTGGGATGTTCGGTGGTTGGACCGGATTGCTTGGGCTTTACCTGCTTTTGTACAAAAAATATGAAAATCCACCCTTTATAGCTCTGGTATTGGCCGGGATTTTTTTCGGAGCACTGATAGAACTCCTTCAACATATTATGCCGTTTAACCGCACCGGCAGCCTCATCGATGTAATGTATAACTCATTGGGTTGCATTACGGCATACTTTGTTTTGAATTACATTAAATCAACCACCCAAAACTTCGCCAGCAGCGAATATTCGCGAGGTGAGATATCCTCTACAATTCATCAGTAATTGCACCCGTTGGACAATTAAAGCGTAATAATGGGTTGCAATGCTCAATCAATATTTGTTTATTGGTGGGTATTCTCATGTAGACTAAAATCACAATACATCTACTATGCCACTTCTCCAAAGAAAAAAGCCTGAGGCGGACCTCAGAAAGAGCTATAATATCAACATGCAGGTTGGTATCATTATCACTTTGCTGGTGATGATTGGTCTCTTCAGGTTCAACCTGGACTTCGATTCCGACCTCGATTTCGAAGAGGAAGAGCAGGAACTGGTTGATCTTGAAGATATCATCCAGACCGAACAGGTTGAAACACCACCGCCTCCTCCTCGTCCACAAACACCGGAAGAGGTTCCTGATGATGAGATCATAGATGACGACGAATTCGACTTCGACTCAGATTTGGATGACGGTGCCGGCGATCTGCCACCACCCCCTCCGCCTGATGATGATGAAGAAGATGACGGCGACGAGATTTTCGAAGTCGTTGAAGACGAACCCCAACCGGTAGGTGGAATGGACGCTATCTACGACAACCTCGATTACCCTGAAATCGCACGACGTGCAGGTATCGAAGGAGTAGTAGTCGTTCAGTTCGTTGTAGACGAAAACGGAAACGTAAGTGAACTTTCAGTTCTGCGTGACGTTGGAGGTGGAACCGGAGATGCTGCCATGGAAGCAATCCAGCAAACTCAATGGGAGCCTGGCAGACAGCGTGGACGAGCCGTACCGGT
>SLJN01000168.1 GCA_007135115.1 Balneolales bacterium | reverse complement strand
CTTTGGTTCGGTATCTTGTTTCTTTTGCTTGGTGGACAGTTTTTCTCCATCGGCTTTCTGGGTGAGATGTGGACCCAAAGTCAGAATCGCGAGGCCGCCGAAAATGTAAATATTCGGTCGCGCTTATGAGCAAGATCGCCTATGATCCCACCAAAGATAAATTCGCGGTTCTGATCAGGCGGAATCGTTTTTTGCGCTGGCTGTTTTACATCCTGCTGGATCTTTTCTTTCTGCGAAGCTGGCACGTGCGTAAAAAGCTCCGTGAAACCGCTTCAAAACAAACCGGGGTTACACAAGTCCTTGATGCCGGGTGTGGTTTCGGTCAGTATGATCGCCATTTGCTGCGCTACTTCCCGCAAAGTCAAGTTTTAGCGGTGGATATTAAAGAGGATTACATCGAGGACTGCCGCTATTTTTACGACCGGTCCGCCTGGAAAGATCGTATCCGGTTTCAAGTGGCTGATCTTTTGCAATGGCATGAAGGGCCGAAGTATGAAGTCGTACTCTGTGTCGATGTCCTGGAACACATCGAAGAAGATGTTGAAGTCATGCGACGTCTGACCGGCTCCATGGACGACGGAGCACGGCTGGTTGTGCATTCGCCGTCTATTTATGCGGAAGAAGATGCCGGTGATGATGAATTTTTTGTAGACGAGCACGCCAGAGTCGGCTATAGTGTGGAGGAGCTTTCCGAAAAAATGAAGCAGGCAGGCCTGAATCCGGTTGATGTTCACTACACCTACGGCAAATACGGTCACGCCGCGTGGGTGATGTTGATCAAATATCCGATGTTGTGGTTGACCAATCTGGGGTTTGGTGCCATCATACTGCTGCCCTTTTGGTATCTGTTCACGTTTATCCCCGGTATGATTCTCAACCGGATGGATCGAAACCGGAAAAGTGACAAAGGAACAGGCATTGTCGGCGTTGCGGAAAAGCCGAAACAGAAGGCATAGCAGAATCTATTGGCAGATGTTATTTGCCGCGGATTTGCGCGGATTGTACGCGGATTTAATGTGGGTATAATTCAACAACATAGCCAAGGTTTTTACAGGTTTAGTTGAAGAAATTTTCAATCTTCAATTTTCAATTGAACCTAATTACCGGTCTCCTCACCAGTAATTCACAAATTCGCAGAGATTAGCATCTCAGAGAGACACATCTGGTGATTGGTAGACGATTATTGCCGCATCACGCCGAAAAATTCCAAAAAAACCGCCAATGATTCCCGCTCAAAGCCCCTCTAAAAGCGTTTTCTGGAAGTGGTTCCAAAAAAATAAAAGCGCTTTCCACAAAATTTTTGGAAATTTTACAAAAAAATCGTTGCAAGCGCTTTTCTGATTCATTTGAAGGATATCCTGATTTGTGTCTTAACAATATCATAAATTGTAAGGGCTTTCTGAAAACCCTTTCAGGTGTATTTTGCTGCATTCCAGATATTTATATCTATTAATGAGTTCAATACGAGGGGAATAATTTCGTATAATAGATCAAGACATTCGATAACAACATTGAGTGTTGAAAACTGAAACAACATCAAAAAGACCTAAGATCAATGAAAAACTTCATGATTTCTATCCTTACCCTTTTGCTGACTTCTGTATTGGTATCTAATGCTAATGCGGTCGGCGAATATACCGAAGACCAATACGAACAAGCAGTCGAAAACTATATTGAAAACCTCGAAAGCGGCAACAGCGGTGTAATCACAGCAAGTTTCGTGGAAATGATTGCTATCAGCGCTGAAACCGATGCCTTCGATCTGCAGATGGCTGTTGAACTTCAGGACTTTGTTCGTGAAAACGACTCCGAAGAGCTTACCCAAAAAGCTTACCTGGTTCTGGTAGCACTGAACAATCCCTCCATTCTGGAAGATCTAGATATGGATACCACAATCAACGATGACTTCTTTATGGCTCTTTCTGAAACTGTAGATGTACAGTTATTCGAAGACTCCAGGTTGACCACCGAGGCGCAATTCGAGGAGTAAGAGTTATGAAGGATCGCAGTTATTTACCGCCGGGAAAACCCAATCTGTAAGATCCCGGCGGTAATTTATTTTTAGCCTATTTCATCATCTTGTGTAAGACCTCAGAACAATTTCGTCAAAACCCTTTGCTCCCCTCACGTCTGAGCAACGCATTTCCTCCTCGGATTTCAGACCGTCACCTGTGAATTTCCTGTCAATTTCGTATCATCGGTACAGCTAAATTTACCCGGGAGGTACCGCTATGCTTCCCCGAACAGGAATCACGGAATCATCATGAAGCTGCCGTTTTTTATTGCAAGCCGGTTCGTTGCCGGAGGATACTTGAGCTCGACGCCCAAAATTCTTTAATGAACACGGTTTTTATGTGATGATAAATCAACAGTTTAGCCAGGGTTTTTTCCGGGTGTAATTCTTCAAGAAATCTTCAATTTTCTGTTGATATAATGTACCTCACACTTCAATAATAGTGCCCCGAAAGTGGGATTAACATCTTCGAATGAATCAACCAGAAAAAATGCCACAAATAACCGCCCAACTGGAACAACGTCTTGAAGGCTATATCAAAGAGGAAATCAGCCAAAACGGGGATTCCGGTCATGATCTCGCCCATATCAAGAGAGTTGTAGCTTCAGCCAAACAATTAACGGAGGAAGAGGGCGCAGATCCCGGTATTGTGATTCCGGCGGCATGGTTGCATGATTGCGTCATCATCCCTAAAAAAGACTCGCGGAGAGATCAGGCTTCACGACTTGCCGCAGAGCAGGCTAAAATTTGGTTGGAGCATGAAGGTTTTGATCAACCGGCATTGGAGGCTGTTGCTCACGCCATCGAAGCGCATAGTTTTTCAGCAAATATTCCTCCTGAAACGCTTGAGGCTCGTGTGGTCCAGGATGCCGACCGTCTTGATGCCATCGGCGCGATCGGGATTGCCCGCTGTTTTGCCATTGGCGGGGAGATGGGTGCTTCCCTGTATCATCCCGAAGAACCGTTTCCGGAAAATCGGCAGGCTGATGACAAAAGCTGGATCGTAGATCATTTCTATACGAAGCTGCTGAATCTGCAGGAAAAATTTCAAACCGAAAGCGGGCGGAAGGAAGCTCGCAGGCGCACGGCATTTATGCAAGACTATCTTGATCAACTCAGAGCAGAAGCGGGGGCTTAAATTCAGATTTGTTGACAGGTGTGGTATATTGGCGATAAGAATGCGTCATGAAAACACTCCGAATACACATACTATTGGTCTTGCTGATCGGCGCTTTTGTGACCGATCTTGCCGCTCAGGGTTGGGTGCCGTCGCTTAATGCCGATACCCGGTTCAACCGGCAACTGGATGCATTACGGTGGGATATGGGTGGAGCGACGATGGTCAGTGGCGAAGGCTATTCGTTTACGCTGGATAACAGTTTTAATTCCCGGCTTTTTATGCGGGGCGGCTCGGCGACGAATATTCAGGATGAAAATGTTTTGAACCTTAACGGCCGGGTTCACATTTCGGAACCGTTTTATGCTGTAGGATTCGGTCGCTCCTACCGGTATACGTCGGTCGATGTGCGCCAGGATTTTATGATGGGCGGATTAGGAATCGATTTACCCGGACTTGCCCAGGTAGAACTAATGGGCGGAGTTTTCAGCGATCACCGGAATAATGAGCTGGATCAGGGGCCATCGGTTGCAGCCAGGGTGGCATCGCAACCTATTGAGCTGGGAGATTGGACCATCCGGCCGGAAGGGTGGATGCATTACGCTGATATTGACCGGCGGACCTATCAAAACTACCACGCAGATACCGAGCTCGCCTATCAAACCGAAATGGTAAATTTTCGATCCCGGTTGCGTATGGCAAGGGCGGTCAGAGAAAGTTATCAGCCCAGCAGTTTTTTCAACAGGGATGTGAGCGATCTGATTGAAGGGGTTACCTCCGACACCACGCAGGCAAACCTCAGTCTTGAAATTCCTTTGATCGGTCCGGTTGAAGGAAGGTTCTCGATGGATGCGAGGCAAGTCAACCGGCGTTTTGAAAGTCGTTCTATTACCGAAGAGGAACAAAATTTGTACGATACCGAAACAACTCGGGAGCGGGTAGATCTTCGGGCATCAGCAGTTTTACCGGCGGGGTCGCACAATCTTGAACTCGGACTTGAATATCAGATTGCCAACCGGCGGGCGGGTATTTTGAATCCGGAGGATTTTACGGACGAACAGATTACGCGGCGCAATGAAATGTTGGATAATTCAACATTCAGCCAATCACGAATCGGGCTGTTCACGCAAAACAGGGTGGGCATTGCCGAGGGGCATTCACTGAATCTGAGCGGAAGAGTCAGCATTCTGCGTTATGATACACCCGAATTAAATATCGACGATCGTGACGAATTATCCTACCGGGCTTCGGTGGGATCCGATCACCGGATATCCGATTATTTATCCGGCGGAGTCACGATTTCGGGTGAGGCGATTCATCAGGTTTATTTGCGAGCGGAGCGCAGTATCGATAATCATTGGCGGCGCGTGCTCCGTTTACGACCCTATTTTGAATGGAGTCCTTTTGAGAGCCTCCGAATTCGTCAGTTTTTCGGCATCCGCGCCAATTATACCGTAGATGATTTTGAACTACCCGGGCGGACCGGAAATAACAGATCCTCCAGAGAATTTAACTTCCGAACCCAGGTAGACTGGGATATCGGCACGGATTGGAATATATCGGCAGAAGCCTCACGGAGTGAATTGCGAATCGGGCGGTTGTTCTGGGATTCGTTTACCGAAATTCCCACGGATACACTGACTACCTATAATTTTGATTTGATGATTTCCAGGGAAATCGGACGCGCTGAGATTGCCGCCGGCGGGCGATATTTCATCAAACTGGATTACTTGCCGCAAACCACCCTGACTACAACCATCCCCGGTGAAGAAGGAGGCGAACAGCCGGTCAGCCAGACGGCACCGGGCAGGCAGATCACCCGGCAGTTTGGTCCCGCCGTGGATATCAATATCCCGTTTTCATCCGGCAACCGGTTGCAGTTTCGCGGATGGCTGCAGAATGAAGGTATCAATCGCCGCTTGTTTACCGCCTATCCGGATGAAGTTGAAGAGGCTTTCCGGCAGGAAGAGCGGAGGACATCTCGTCGGCAATATCCGAATATGGAGTTGCAGGTGAGTTTTCAGTTTTAAAGGGTGGTAGTTTTTAACCGCGGATTTACGCGGATCCGCCGGTAGTGTCTGTTGCACGACTCTCATATTTATAGTGTCATACAGTAACTCCCAATATCGCTAAAATACCACTAAGCCATATTAAGTTTGAAGTAGGGGTT
>SLJN01000388.1 GCA_007135115.1 Balneolales bacterium | reverse complement strand
CAGAGGAGCATAGGGAGGGACGGGGTGTTTGATTGTTTGGCTGTTTGGTGTTTGTTTGTTGGTTTGGCAATTTGCTTTTGGCAGGTATGTTGCCTAATAATTACCGACAGCAAAATTGGAACCGCAGAGCTTGCGGACTTAAATTTAGAGCAGGAATTGTATGGTTGCCATAAATCAAATCTGGAGCATCGGTATCTATCATAATTGCCCCGGGCTTTAGTCCGGGGTTTTAAGGGTATCCACTTCTAATATTTTGGGGCTTTAGCCCCCGTTAAGCGCCGGCCGAAGTCGCCCTCGACTCGACCGGTTATCAAACCGCGTCCCGCGGATCCGTATATATAAGTAGGAAGTGGCAATGATTGAACAGCTGAAATTCGAATTTATTTCAACTGCCACATTGTATTTGAGTTGAATGTATAAATTCATAAAAAAACAATCCATTTCCGTCGATTTTAACCGACGGTTGGGGCGTGACATCAAATTAACCCGAAGGGGCTTTAGCCCGCAAAGAGGCGGCTAAAGCCGCCGATATGTGGATGGGGTCGGCGATTAACCGTCGATTAAAAACGACGGAAATATATGGTATGCAATAGATTACCCCAAAAAGTCCGGATCCGCCGGCAGGCGGAGGAGGACGACCGATAATAGCCCCGACCGTTCCGCTGACAAGCGGATAAGGTCGGGGTAAAAAGCGCCACCCAAACCCCACCAAGTCCGAGTCGCCGGAGGCGGCGCAGGACGGCCGAAAGCCGGAACAATGGCACACTTGGGTCGTCCTCTGTTGCGATTCGGGCTTTTTGGCTGCCAGAGTCGAATAAACATATAACATCCAATAGCTTAAATGTTAGAACCAGCACCAACCTGCCAGGTCTGCAAGCACCTGGCAGGTTTTGTGGGCCACCGCAAGGCCTTGTCAGCCATGAGGGACCTACCAGGTCTCCGGACCTGGTAGGTGGTAGGTGCTTGATCCCAAAAACCCCGAGCTTCAATTTTCCTCCTTAACGCGTATATTCACTGCTGATCATCAAAACCAGCAAATATTTTCATGAGCGATAATAACAGACTTTTTTTATTAGACGGCACTGCTCTGGCCTATAGAGCGCATTTTGCATTTATCAAGAGCAATCTCAAAAACAGCGAGGGGATTCCTACCGGACCGGTTTTTGGTTTCGCCAATACCATTGCCCGGTTGATGGATGAAGAAAAGCCCACGCATATCGGAGTCATCTGGGATACGGCGGAGCCGACTTTCCGTCATGAAATGGACGAACAGTACAAAGCAAACCGACCGCCTCAACCTGAAGAGCTGCAGCAAACGATTCCGTTGATGAAGGAAATGCTCAGGTACTGGGGAATCCCGAGTCTGGAACAGGATGGCTACGAGGCCGACGATATCATCGGGACACTCGCTATGCAGGCCAAAGCGCAGGATATTGAAGTCTTTTTGGTCACCCCGGATAAAGATTTTATGCAGTTGGTGGGTGAAAACATCAAAATGTATAAACCGAGGTTTAAGGGGGATGGTTTTGAAATCATCGACCGGCAGGGTGTTATCGATTATTTCGGGGTTCCGCCGGAAAAAGTGATTGATGTCCTTGCCATCATTGGGGATACATCGGATAACATCCCCGGTGTTCCCGGAGTCGGTGCAAAAGGGGCTCCCAAGCTCATCAAAGATTACGGGTCTTTGGAGGAAGTGATCAAAGCGGCACCCGAACTGAAGTCCAAAAAGGCGAGGGAAGGGTTTACCGAATATGCCGAGCAGGCCCGCCTTTCCCGGAAAATGATCATCATTGATACCGACGTTCCCGAAACCCCGGAGTGGAAAGAATTGAATCACGAAGGCCCCCAAAACGAAAAGCTCGGGGCTTTTTTCAAGCGGATGGAGTTTAAAAACCTCACGCAACGGTTTCTGGGAGAGGATGCTGCCGGTGAAATCCAGAAAAAGCGGGATGCCGCCCAGGGATCGCTTTTTGGAGATGAAGCGGAAAACGGTCAGGCTTCATCCCCCTACAAACAACTCGACACCGATCAGATTGATTACCGTTTAGTTGATAGTCCCGACAAGCTGAAAGAAGTCGTCACAGAAATCAGCAAAGCCGATGTCGTTTGCTTCGATACGGAAACCACCTCCACCGATTCAATGCAGGCTGATCTGGTGGGCATCGCTCTGACTGATCGCGCCGATAAAGCCTGGTACATCGCATGCAATGTCGACGATCTGAATGCTGAAAAGGTAGTCGCCGAACTCAAACCGGTTTTAGAAAATCCAAAAACACTGAAAGTCGCGCACAACTACAAATACGACTACCTGGTGCTGAAGCGATATGGCGTCACCACTGCCGGCGATCTTTTTGATACCCTGCTGGCTGCCTATCTGATTGATTCGGATCAAAAACTCAGCATGGATGTCTTGTCCCGAAAGTATCTCGGGTATGATCCGGTTCCGATTGAAACTTTGATCGGTAAAAAAGGCAAAAAGCAGAAAAGTATGGCGGACTTACCGGTTGATGAAGTCAGCCCGTATGCCTGTGAAGATGCCGATATAACCTTCCGCCTTTACGAGAAGTTAAAACCCGAACTCGACAAACTCGGTTTGGCTGAACTCGCCTCCGACATCGAAAACCCGTTGGCGAAAGTTCTGGCTGAAATGGAGTGGACCGGCGTAAAACTGGATAAAGAAATGCTGGGGTCGCTCTCCAAAGAAATGAAGACGGAATTAACCGAACTTCAGGATAAAATTCACGAACTTGCAGGGGAGCAGTTTAACATCAACTCGACACAGCAGCTCGGCGAGATTCTGTTTAAGAAACTAAATCTGCCGGCGGGTAAAAAGACATCAACCGGAAAACCTTCTACTTCTGAAGATGTGCTGCAAACCCTGGCCAACGATTATGAAATTGCAAAACTACTGCTCGACTATCGCGGACTCAGCAAGTTGCTTTCCACCTACGTCGATGCCCTGCCGAAATTGATTCACCCGGAAACCGGTCGGGTTCATACCAGCTTTAATCAGCATATTGCGGCTACCGGGCGTTTGTCGTCTTCATCCCCCAACTTACAGAATATTCCAGTTCGCACCGAGCGGGGCAGGGAAGTGCGCAAGGCCTTTGTTGCTGAACCCGGCAATAAACTCATCGCGGCGGATTATTCTCAGATCGAGCTGCGTGTGATTGCTCATATTTCGGGGGATAAGGCCATGTCGCAGGCGTTTAAGGATGATGAAGATATCCACGCCCGCACGGCATGTGAGATTTTCGGACTGGATTCGATGGATCAGGTTGATCGCGAATATCGCAGAAAAGCCAAAGAGGTCAATTTCGGAATTCCGTATGGAGTGAGCGCTTTCGGACTGGCACAGCGCCTCGGAGTGGGTCGAAGTGAAGGTAAAGCCATTATTGATGCGTATTTCGACCGGTTTCCGAAGATCAAAGAGTATATCGATCAGACCGTAGAATTTGCCCGGCAGAACGGCTATGTGAAAACCCTGGCCGGGCGCCGACGCAGCATTCCGGATATCAACACCAAAAACCGGAATATGCGCAGTTTTGCAGAGCGAACGGCCATCAACACACCCATACAGGGAACGGCGGCGGATTTAATCAAGATGGCAATGATTAACGTGTATAAAGCTTTTGATCAGCAAAATCTCAAAACCCGCATGCTGCTTCAGGTACATGACGAATTGATTTTTGAAGCGCCGGAAGATGAAATCGATGCATGTTCGGAAGTAATCAAGCGGGAGATGGAGCAGGCGATGCCACTGGATATTCCTCTAAAGGTGGAGCTTGGCGTGGCGGATAACTGGCTGGAAGCGCATTAATCGAATAACAGGGAAATTTACCCATGCTGACCGATCATCTGTTTCAACAACCCAACCGGCCGGATGTTTTTGCCGCAACCATCGGCCTCAGCCGCTCCCAGTGGACTTCGGTGCCGTCAACCTATAAAAAGCACGAGGCCAGCGAGATCATGAAAAAGCATCGGTTTGATGTGATGCCGATCATCGAAAAAGATGGCAGTATCAACCGGTATTTTCGCTCTGAAAAGTGGGGGGATCGGGAGCAGATTATCCGGTCGAAAATTACCGAAGAAGATACGCTCTATTACCTCACCCACATCCGCGATGTGTTGCAAGTAATGGGGGAGCATCGTAAAACGTATTTCTTTCTGGAGAACGAAACCCGCATTCTTGGCTTACTGACTATTACTCATCTCAATGCTCGTCCGGTTTATCTGTTTTTATATCATACCTTGCTGTATCTGGAAACGGAGATGTCTGATTGGTTGAAGAAAGTTTTGGGGGATGAAGCGGTGCTACGGATTTTGGAAGAGCTGCCGGGAGGAGATGTTGAGCACGGCGGACTAAAACAGTATCGGGAAGATCGTAGCAGCGGGATTGACAATGACATTATGGAGTACCTGTTTTTGGGGGATATGTTTGAAATCATCAGGAGAGAGCAACTGTATCCGCATCTGTCGTATAAGTCATTGGATCAGTTTGAAAAACATCTTCGAAAACTCCGGCAGATGCGTAATACCGTCGCCCACCCGAACCGGAGCCTGGTCAACAATATTGACTCCATTTCTGAATTATGGCTCAGCCTTCAAAAACTCGAGGAATTGCTGGAACGACTCCCCGCAGCTCATTTTGAATCTATTGAGCGAAGAGAGCATTGAAAATCACAATAGGCAAATAACAAATTTCAAATAAGCATCAATGTTCAATTTGTGAAATTCCAAACGGATGCCGGGCGCTGGTTTGGGTTGGTATTGGAATTTACTTGTCATTTGGCGCTTGTTATTTGTGATTTATGCAAAAAAACGTCCTGAAAGGACGTAACTCGAATAGCCCGGGGTAAAGCGAAGCGCAACCCCGGGAGCCAAGCCACCCTCACCACCAACATCCCGAGGCGTTTATATGGAACCTGTTATCATTGGTAACCGAGGGATATGCGGGAAAGTGCCGGCCATCCGCGAAGACACAAACACGGGCTGTAATTATTGACCTGAGCGGAATCTAATCCGGCTTCCATTTATCCATGGGTTTCTAAAACCTGTCGGCATTTGGAAAAACCGACAGCGTTTGGTGCCCTTACAGATCCCTCCACTGCGGCGCGAAAGGCATTGTGAATTATATCTTATATATCACCGCGCCTCCGGTTCCATTGACAGATTTTATTAACCGCGGATTTTCGCGGGTTCAACGCGGATTTTATGTGGAGATAATACAACAACATAGCCAAGGTACTTCCTGGTTTAATAATTGTAACAATGATCAAATTACAAATAACAAATAAGCTCCAATGACCAATTAGCGAATTT
>SLJN01000051.1 GCA_007135115.1 Balneolales bacterium | reverse complement strand
TTTGGGCTGGTGCATGGCGTTGAACTCATCGTACGTAACCAGCTTGGCAGCTTCCAGTTCGTTTTCGGTGAGTAGCTCGTTCGGCTCAAGTTCCAGTACATCAAAGCCGCGGGCGATTTCGGTGCCGTAAATATAGCCGTTGTACCAGTAGGTCGACCAGTAGCCGGCCACTTGTAGCTCGTCCTCATCCATCGGACCGCGGTCGAAGTAGGCGATCTCGTATGCTTCTTCCGGATTGGTGAAGTCGAAGACCGATACGCCGCCCTGATACCAGGCTTGTACTTTTATGTCACGGCCTGGTACCGGAACCAGCGAGCCGTTGTGGGCAACGCAATTCTCGGTTTCTGCCTGAGGAACGGGCAGTTTGTAATAGCCGCGCTGAGTCAGCTCGCCGTCTTCGTGGGAAAAGAAAGCGTTCGCGCCCCACTCGGTGGGATCTTCTTCACGGCATCGTGGTGAAGTGCCGCCGCCCCATTCGTCGGTGTAGAGGATCGTCGAGCCATCGTTGTTAAAAGTGGCGGAGTGCCAGTAGGCGAAATTCTCATCAACCACGGCATCGATACGTTCCGGATTTACCGGATCGGTGATGTCGAGCAGGATGCCGTTTCCGGAACAGGCGCCTGCCGCGAGGCCAAGCTCAGGATAAATGGTGATGTCGTGGCACTGGTTCGTCTCGCGCGAGCGCTGGGTGTCCTCGCCGTGGTCACCGCCGGGCCACAGGCCGGCAACCTCGTCATCATCGGCAAAAACGCGGGGCTCGCTGACGATTTCTGCGTCTTCCGGTGCGTCGAGTGGTACCTGGATTACCTCAATCTGATAAAGTGATGTTTCCGGATCGTCTTCATCTGCGACGCAGCCTTCCAGTTCTTCTCCCGGACGAACAAAGCTGGTTCCGGAGTTGTAGACATAAAGGTTTTCGGCGTCGTTAGGATCATCAAGAATGGTATGCGTGTGTGATCCACGGCAAGTCTGTACAGCGGCGACCTGTTTGGGCGTTGTGATATCGCTAACGTCAAAAATGCGCACCCCGCGAAAGCGTTCTTCGTTTACTTCACCCTCGGCGCCGATTACATCGCAATCAAGCCGGCCGCGAGGCTGCTCGACGGACATGAAAACCAAATCACCGTAAATGGATACGTCACCCTGGCCTCCGGGACAAACAACTGCCACCTCAAGCTCCGGGCTCTCAGGCTCGGCGATATTGTAGATTTTGAACCCGTAAAAATTGCCGACGATCGCATAATCATCCTGAAAGGCAATATCTGAGTTGGCATAGTTCAGGTCGCCTGGATTTTCCGGATCCTTGAAGATATCCGGACGCGGTTGTGTGGACAAAAGTTCCATGTTTAGTGCTGCGGCTTCAGCGTCGTACCAGCCGGCTCCGAGTCCGATTCGTGGGTCATCCTTATCCCACCAGACTTCGTGTTCCTGGTCGTCGGTCGGATCATCGGTGAATGCTTTTGTTTCGGGGGTCATAACGAGACCTATCAGAAGAATAAGTGCACCGATCAATCCTGTATGGATGGTAGGGCGAAAATGGGTGGTAGTAACAAAGTAACTCATAGAAAAGTAGTCGTGTTTATTGGATTTGGATGCGTAGTTGGAGGCTTTGTTCAGGGCATGTTATCAAGCATCTGCTGCATGCGCTGAATTTCGATACGCTGATCGGACTCAACGTGTGAGGCGAAGGCAAAAGACTCCGTTTCCTGTCCGCCGGCGGGTGAGGATAGCAATTCATTTACCATGTGAATCGCGCCTTCGTGGTGGAAGATCATATATTCAAGGAAAAGCCGGTCAAACTCCTCGCCTGAAGCGGCGGCTAATTCTTCCATCTGTTCATTGGAGAGCATTCCATGCATGTCTCCGTGTTCATGGCCGTGATGGAGGTGTTCGGGAGATTCCTCTCCGCGGCGCTCCAGCCATTTGAGCATCTGATCGATTTCATCACCTTGAGAGCGCTCCATGCGATCCGCCATACGTTTTATGGACTCGGTTTCGGTGCGATCCGGTACGAGCGCGGTCATTTGAAGCGCCTGTGCGTGATGGAGAATCATCTCCTGCATAAACGTAACGTCGGCTTCGCTGTAGACAGGCTCGCCGCTTCGGTCTCTTTGTGGCCCCTCTTCAACTTCGCTGTCCTGACCGGGTGCACCGGGACGCACGATACGCGCAGGTTGTCCTTGAGCGGATCGTCCGGGTGTTAACACCTGGGTCTCTTCGCCGGGAGCACCAGGTCGGACGACGCGTGACGCTTCCGGTGCCGGACGTTCAGCATCGAATTCTTCAGTAGCCTCGCCGGGTTCTCCCGGTTGCACGGTACGGGCTTCGGTTGTATCGGTATCCGCCTCGTCGGTGACTTCCTCAGCGGTGGAACATCCGAAACCGATGATACCAGGGACGATTAAAAACAGGAAAAGCACGAAATAACGATTCGTAGCAGATAAATTGGTCATAAGCTAAAATTTATTCGGAAAGCAGTTTTCAACATCACCGTTTGATTATAGGGAATAACCTCTCACGAAACAAGAAGTGTGTAAGTTGAATGGCGGATGGCATGTCCTTCCCTTAACATTAAACGGAGATTCGTAGAGTCACCCCTTTTTGTAGAAAAATGATTCCCAAAATCCGATGGGTCCCGTTCAGGGACGATCGATGTCCTCGTCAACCAACTATTTTTAAACACCTGCCCCCCCCGTTTTAAGCCGTTTTAGTGATGTGAATCACCGGCCCTCTACGGACGGAACCGTTTTTACCTATTCCAGCCTGAATGCCTAAGTGCAACACGATTGCTCAATAAGGTGGCTTCGCCGGCCCGTAATATTCGCACACTCCGGTATTCTTATGTTATAGATTAATCTGCTGAATATATCGGATTAAAAAGCAAAGACTATTATAATGTATTATGAGTAAGAAGGTTGTCATTGATTAATAGTTTTTATTAGAGTAGGAATGGATATGAACGGTAATTTTTCAGTCCTTAGACTTAACTGCGATCGTTGTGTTCCTGGTTAATATTGTCAAGCGGTATCAGACAGCTTATACTGGTAGTGAATTCGGATTTGTCATCTACTATTTGTTCTATAGCAAATGTTCCTCCATGCAGTTCTGTCCGGTGTTGCATAATACGTAACCCCATACCGTATTGCTGTTGATCATCATCTGACAGACCGCTACCATCATTGAGAATCAGTAGATTAAGATAAACACTATTAGCAGATACAATTATTTTAATGTTATGTGCATACCCGTGATTAACAGCATTTTTAATAGCTTCCTGAGTGATGTGATATAAGTGTGTCGCAACGTCTTTGTTATTTAGTTTATCTAAAATACCATCGGTTTGAAGTGAACATGTAACATTATAGGTTTTCTGAGTATGCTTCATTAAATACGAAAAAGCGTGGGAAACACCTTCCTTATCGAAATCTACCGGGATAGTGTCATGGCTTAAATCCCGGATTTCGTCAATTTGACTATCGAGCAAGGTCCTAAGCTCGTCAACCATTTTGATTGCTTCCTTTGGCTGATTTGATGACAGGATCTCCCGAATTTCATTAATGGATATTTTCATCGAGCCAAGGACCTGAGCCAGGTTATCATGGAGGTACTCACCTATTTCCCATCGCTGCATTACGTTTATATCTAATATATCCCTTTGAAACTGTTCGCTACGCTTAATTTCTTCCTGGAGTCGTTCGTTAATTTTTGAACGAATCTTGATCGAATGATCCCGCTCGATGGCAGATCCGATAATATGGGCTATGACCTGAATGAGGTGTACATCTTGTTCAGCAAAATCCTGTTTTTGACCGGAATATAACGCCAATACACCCAGTTGTTTGTCCGTACCACCTAAGCTGAGTAAAAAACCGGAAGTGACACCAAGATCTGCAAGTACCGGCAACAATTGACAGTGATTTTGTTCCTTGTAATTACGGATGATTAAATTATCAGAGGATTGCAGGACATAACAGAAATCCCACTTTTCATGAGTAGGAATATTTACCGGTATAGAATCTGTATCCTCAAGGTTGCTGTTCAGTAATTCTATTGAAAGTTCGTCATCTTCTTCTCTTTCTTCTTCAAATTCATTATTTATGCTGAAGATAAGTCCGTAATCAATGGGCAGAGTGTTCGTCAGGTATTGAATGGCGTGATCGAGGATATTCTGTAAGTTTTGCTCTTTGAGTGCATAAACCCCTAAATCGGCAAGGCATTCCTGACGATAAGCACGTTCTTTCAACTTGCTTTCAGCTTGCTTTAACTCTGTTACATTCACGAAGGTCAGAATTACGCCGTCTATTTTATCTTCAATAGTACGATAAGGCATTATCCTCATTATAAATTGACGACCTTGACCGTCTTCCACTACCTTGTTAATATGTTTGTGGCTACTCAGTGTAGTTTCTATATCTTTTATTAAAGAGCTGTATGGAAGTTGATGGGTTATATGCTTTATAGGACGGCCAATATCGGATGGGATAAGATTAAAAATATCCGTACTTCGGTTGGTAAAGAATTGTATGCAATAATCCGGATCTATAAAAATGGTGGCAATATCGGTAGCCTCCATCAGATTTTTCATATTACTATTGGACTCGTGCAAGTCCTTAATTCTGTTTTCAAGTTCCAGATTTACACTCTTCAGCTCCTCATTGACCGACTGCACCTCTTCCTGGCTGGTCTGCAGTTGTTCGGTGGTTGATTGCAACTCTTCATTCATCGACTGCAATTCCTCGTTAGAAGCCCGAAGTTCTTCATTGGAGGTTTCATATTCTTCCACGGTCATCTGCAGCTGTTCCTGGGTATGTTTTAATTCATCTTCCAGTGCATTAATAAGTTCGGACTCAGACTCCGGCTGGCTTACTGTATCTTTTGAGGTTAACGCGGGCACTTCATCAGAGTCATGTTCCTCATGAAAAATGACCTGCAACAGCCCCTCCGGAAATGCATGATCGGTAATTTGTTGCACGATCAGTTTGAGACTGCCGGAGTACTCTTCTGTTTCAAGATGTACCCTGCTGATCGCCTGTTGATTTGACTCATCCCGCTCGGCCTGGAACAAGACTCTCCGAAGAGGTTGCTTTAATTTGGGAGTTGCCATCTCCAGGATATTCTGGCTGGGTTCACCCCCCTTGTATTTTAAAAACCGGTCAATATTTGGAGTGGAGTGTATGAGATCATAATTCTTGTTGATGATAGCACTGGGAGGTGCGTATTGACCGGCAAGTATTTTATTATGTAGTTCTGCTATATTTGATTTCTGCCTGGCATGTAATTTTCCGGTATCAGGTGTAGGAGTGCGAAAGTTTTTGTCTGAAAAAGGTAAATGG
>SLJN01000279.1 GCA_007135115.1 Balneolales bacterium | reverse complement strand
TGTGGATGCAAGCGGATCTTCCTCATATAAGTCCTGGTAATGCTGCTGCAACAATGCTACCGCCCCGGTTACAACCGGAGAGGACATGGATGTACCATTTTTGGATGCGTAATCCTCATCATCCTCAAAACCTGCTGAATATAACCCACTGCCATCGGCAACGATATCGGGTTTAATCCGGCCATCATTGGTCGGTCCCCAACTACTGAATGTAGTCATGTTCTTATTATTACCGACAGCACCCACAGTCAGAATATTTTTTGCTGTGGTGCGATATCCCAGCGAGTTGTAGTCTCCGTCCGGATCTCTGACGGTATTAGAGGTCACCCACTGCCCATCGTCCGGTTCTGTTACCAAATGTTCAACAGGCTGATCACTCGGGGCATCATTGCGATCATTCCCTGCTGATTTAACAATTACAAAATTCGGAGCATTTTCAACTATTTCATCCCAATCTTGCGCTAATTCATTGTAAAACCCAAAAGAGTAGTCCTCCGAATCACTCACATTTTTATCTCCGAACCAACGCCAAAGCTCATCATTTTCTTCGTCATCGCATTCCGAGGGAGCTTCATCACATTCCCAACCCATGCGAGTACCCCATGAATGATTTGCTACTAATCTTCCATCGGCGGCGGCCTCTGCCATTTCACTTACATGGTCACTACTGTCATACCCATCCAGATCAGCTTCATATGCCATTCCCTGAGCATCAGAATCTTCTCCGGCACCCATTATCGTACCGGCCACATGGGTAGCATGGTCCGAAACGTCAGCATCAGCGTTTTGATTAAAATACCGCCCCTCTAACTCCACATGGGTATCCCGGGCAACACGGGTCTCCCACATCGTAATGGTTTGATTAGCCCCGGTTAATGAAAGATCTAAATCCTGTCCCGGCCAAAGTGCATCAACCGAGCTGAGCTCGGCAGCATTGCGGTTGTGATCTATATGATATACCGGCATACCGTTTTTAAACTTGGCCAGTTTCACAAATCTACCATCCGATAGCTCCTGCTCCATGGGCAGATCCATTTGCTCAGCTTTCGCTTTCGTCTCCTCATATTGCTGCTGCCATTGCTGGCTTTTCTCAACAGCAAAGTTTCGTAAATAATCAATTTGTTCATCACTCTGTGCGTGGGCCTTCAAATTACCCAATACCAGTGTAATTGCTAATACGCAAAACACAAAGTAGTATCCATTTTTCATATTATTACCCTTATTAGTTGATAAATCTCTATCATTCACGAATTTTGATACCACATTGGATCAGTTTTTCTGAATTAAATTATCCTTAACCGGGTAAGTACCTCAAAGAAAGAATCGAAAAATAATATCCTAAATCTGGAGGCGGTCAAATCCCCGAAAGCTGCACCCAAAGCCCAGATGATCGGCATCGGCTGGATCGTATTTTCGCTGTTTAGATCGGTACTGGTCGGCTTTACCGGAATAGGCGATTCCGCTGAAAATCCTTTGAATGACCCTGAGTTTGTCTTTCTGGAAGTGATTCAGGAGTTGCTTAACCCTGAATTGCCGGGATTTATCTTATCCGCACTGGCCATTTATGTGTTCAGTATAACGGATGATCCGCCGTCACAGACGATTAAGAAAAAGTTTGAGTCGATTGAGTGAGAATATCAGCAACCATAAACCTACCAGATCCCCAAGATCTGGTAGGTCCTTTTGGGCTCATTAAGCTACCCATGCCCTTTGGCTAAACTAAACTCTCCCCCACCAGCAAAGGCTATCCAAAAAGTAAGTATTAGAAATAGGAGTCCTAAAAATTGAACAATCACTTCGGAAGGAAATCGGAGGTAGGATGGTTTGCTATTCGAGACCCCGAGTTATGGGATGATTTTGTACTAAATTCCCTGGATCCCGGATAACAACTCCGCTATCGCTTCAGGATTTCCGGGCGTGCCCCGTACTTCTTAGTCGGGGATAACGCCTAAATTATTTAGGTCAATTTTAGATAAACAAATCAGCAATGTGGTATGGGCGCAAAGCTCCCACCATTCCTTCAAAATCCGCGTAAATCCGCGGCTAAACCCCACTTTTTAGCTCTTCGTACCGCCGCCGCAAGTCTTTTGTTGAGACTTCCCGATACTTTTTCGGCAGCATAGATTTGGATGTGGCCTCCATAACTGCGGCAAGTGTTTGTAACTCGATTTCCTCGGGATATTCGGGCGGACGGAAATCATCGAGCGCCTCTCTGATAATCTCTTCCGAAACTTTTTTCCCTTTTTGATGAGCTAAAAATAATGCTCTTGTGATGACCGCTTCCATATCGGCTCCGGAGAGCTTTTCGGGGAGTAGCGTTTTCAGTTGCATCAGCTGATCGTCACTTAAGCGAATCCCATGCCGCTGCAACATCAGCTCAAATAGTTTGGATAGCTCTTCCGGGTTATCCGGGTGAAAAAGTACCAGGTGTTCTTCGGCCCGACCTTGCCGCTTTAAATCCACCGGCATCAAATCGGGTCGGGCTGTCATCAAAAACCAAATGATTCGGCCTCGGTTTCTGGTGTCGCTCATAAATGAGGCTATCTGAGAAAACACCCGTGCTGAGACCCCACTGTCGCCACCCTGGCTTCGATCACCAAGATAGGCATCGGCTTCGTCGATCATAACCGCGACCGGTGCGAGAGCTTTCAGTAAACCGAGAATATGTTCCAGATTGCTTTCGGTAACGCCCTGCCACTGACTGCGAAAGTTCTTCAGTCGCACCATAGGAATTCCGACGTCCCCGGCAAAGCAGCTCACTAAAAACGTTTTTCCGGTACCCACCGGTCCGCACACAAGATAGCCCATGGGCAAAATGTCGGTTTTCCCTCTGGAGATGGCTTCTGCAGTGCCTCGAAGATGATGTTTAACCTGGTCGTGACCGGCGACATCATCCAGGGAACGGTCCGTCGGTAAAAATTCAATCAATTCATGCGACTCCGCTTCCAGTCGCTCTTTTTTGAATTTCATGATTTCGGTTTTACCCAGCGGTGATTTATGCTCATCCGCCATCGAAAGTAAACCTTCCAGTGAGGTGAAGGTTAATCCGGAAGTCAATTTTGCAAGTGTTTTCCGGTTAATTCCTCTGGCTATAGATCGGAAGGGGCGATTTTCATTCGTGAAAGCGTCGATATAGGCAAGCCGGTCTTCTTCTCCCGGTCTGGGGACTTCGACCGAAGCTACATAAGGATGCTGTACAACGGCTTTATTCAGGTCTCCCCGGTTTTCAGCCATCAAAACAATGGTTAAATCACCTGCTGCAAATATCGGATCCTGTGCCCATTTTTGTAAGAAGACGAGCATGCTGCGATCCTCACCGCCGGTCATACCTGCTTCTCCGGCGGGGATGATGGTTTCGGCATAATCCAATATCAGGGCTATGCTCTTGCCTTCAGCGAGCCGCAGCATGATGAAGTTCTCAACTATCGTGGCAACGCGAACGGGATCAACCGGCAGGTTTTTATGAAATGCCGTTTGGGATACTTTGTCGAAACTTTCGACGGTCCGCAGAAAATTTTGTCGGGTACCATAAGAGTCAAAACCAAGACCCGTAGCTCTGTTATACATCAGCACGGCATCACGGGAGGCAAAAAGTTCATCAGACAGGAATTCATTCATGCTGAGAAACCGCGGAGAAGATTTGGAGCCGACTTTTACTTTATCCCGAATATTCCCGTGTAAGATGAATTGGTGAGCCGATTTACCGAGATACCGCGAAGCCATCTCTCCAGCCCACTCCGGGTAGCCTTTTAAAATCTTGTTTTGAATACCCAAACTCATCCTTACATCTCCGTTTCTGAAAAATTAATGCTCTCACTTCACCCGAAGCAGGTGAATCGTCTGCACTATTCCATGATAATTAGCTTCACCGTTTCTATGCGGGACTGGGTGGCCTTACTGATGATGATTTTGAAATTTTCAATCAACACTTCCTCGTTTACAGTCGGGATGCGCCCCAGTTCATTGATGATGAATCCGGCTACCGTTTCGTAATCGGTGTTGTTTTCGTGCATCTGAATTTCAGGATATTTCTGATTAAGCTCATCAATTTCCACATCGCCGCTTAATACATACGTATACGGTGCAATCTTTTTCATGATGCTCTCTTCGGTATCATACTCATCCTGAATATCACCGACGACCTCTTCCAGTAAATCCTCAATGGTTACCAACCCGGCCGTTCCGCCATACTCATCAAGCACCACTGCAAGGGAAATGTTATTTCGCTGAAAGTCGGAAAGCAGTTTCTTCGATTTTTGACTTACCGGCACCATTTTCACTTCCCGAATGATTTCACTCAATTTCCCCGGCTGCTTAAACAAATCGTATGCGAACACAACCCCAATAATGTTATCAATACTATCCTCGTAAACCGGGAGTTTTGAGTAGCCCGAAGTCACAAACGTTTGCAGCACTTCATCAAGGGATGCATTTTTTTCTACCGAGATGATTTCAGTCCGCGGAATCATGGTTTCACGCACGCGCTTGGTAGAGAGCTCAAGTACGTTGCTTAAAATTACCGAATCATCGCGGTCGATGTCGGTATCACTGTCATCCCCGATTTCTTTAAGCAGCATTTCAATATCCTGGCGGCGGAAAACCTGTTCGACAGGCTCGGCACCAGGTTGTATTAGCCTGATCAAATACTGCGCCGAGGCATTGCTAATATAAATGAAGGGCCTAAAAATCCAGTTACAAAACTGTAATGGAACTGCCAACAGGGATATGAGAAAATCAGAGTGAATCCGGAAAATTCCCTTCGGTATAATCTCCCCGAAGATCATAATGACCAGCGAGGCAATGATCGTCTGAATCACCAAAATAGCAAATTCTGACGGCTGCCCACCGTCAAAGGCGACCTCATAAAATGACATTATGGGCGCCAGCAGGAAAATGCTCATTAACGTGGCATACAGGACGTTCACGATGTTATTGCCCACCAGTGTCGTGGACAAAAACATCTCAGGATCACGCACAAATCCGGCTAAGTACTTTCCGCTCAGGGTGTTTTTGCGTGATTTAATCTCCAGTTTCAACCGGTTTGCCGAAACAAAACCGATTTCGGAACCGGAGAAAAAGGCACTCGTCATTACCACTAACAAAATCAGGAGCCACTCATACATAAAGCAGCTCCATGATTATCGATGAAGGGTCGGGGTCTGAATTCACCTTCCGGTAAAGTTTGGTTTACGTTTTTCAAGAAATGCCGATGTTCCTTCTTTGGCATCTTCTGAGGCACATAAAGCTCCGAAAAGTTCAGCTTCTTTTGCGAAACCTTCATCTGCCGAAAACTTTTCTGCTGCATCTACAGCTTTTATGGCTGAACGAACGGCAAGCGGCCCGTTTTTGGAGATG
>SLJN01000019.1 GCA_007135115.1 Balneolales bacterium | reverse complement strand
TGAATCCCGGGGTTGCGCTTCGCTTAACCCCGGGCTATTCATGTTTCGTCCTTTCAGGACGTTTTTGCACCCATGATCAGAATCCGATTTAATCCGTGCAGATCCGCGGTTAAATAACTATTTGTCACTGGCAGCTCTTAATCCCGCCCATACGTGCGGCACTATTGGGAAAATGACTGATTTATTACCTCGGCTATGTTGTTGAATTATCATCACGTAAAATCCGTGTGCATCCGTGTAAATCCGCGGGAAATAAAATCTGTCAATGGAAGCTCCTAATCCCCCGTACCGGTGCACTATTGTTGAGGTGACAGATTATGATTTTCAATAGTAAGTTGTTGGATTATAGTCACATAAAATCCGCGTTCAATCCGCGAAAATCCGCGGCTAATAAAATCTGTCAATGGAACTGCAGGCGAGGCATAATGTAGCCATATGTACCGATGCACATCGAGCCGAAGCGGAGAGATCTGTCTTTAACGGTCTCCAGCGTGTACATTTGACGTGTGGCCTGGGAAAGGGCAATGAAGGCAGTAGCGGATTACCAGCCTGACAAAAGCAGATCTCTCCACTCCGCCGCGTCATGCATAGTCAATCATGGCCAGGGTGTTTGCCCGCGGCTTCGGTCGAGATGACATAGGCTGCTGGGAAAACAGCGCGACTTCGTCGCGCGGAAAGGAATCTGGACAAATACAGAGTAAAGTAAGTTGTGCAACACGCACTAAAATCGGCGGAAAATGATGGTTTATTTTTGCTGTTTGCCGCATTTCAATAATATTTTTATAAGCTACTGTTTTTATATGTCAATATTCATAATAAGGTGCTGCATTGCGGGAAACAGGAAAAATGGTCCTTAACAGGCAGACGTGACAGGTTTTCTACACCTGTTACGTCTTGGTGGTCAAATAAACAAATCATACAGGCACTAACTAATCACATTCCGGTACAACAATTTTGATTCTGATCAGTTTTGATGCCGAATCATCGAAAAAACCTGTTGACTTTATTTTGATGAATATGTTTGTTAGACCCTTCGAATTGATAATCCTGACGTCTTCAGGGAGTTTTTGAGAGGCTCCTTTAACCACGTAACACTTAATTAACGTTTTACCACATATAACTTGCTCATGGAACTCGACCCGCTGTTCGAAGCCTGTAAAGATGGCGACATAGATACTATAAAATCAGAGATCAAAAATGGTGAGGATATCAACCAAGTGATGAAAAATGGTTCCACACCTTTGATTTTCGCTGCTCAGTATGATCAGGAAAAAGCTGTTAAAACATTGGTTGATATGGGCGCCGATGTTAATATGACCAATAAAATTGGTGGTACAGCGCTTAATCGGGCCGTTCAAAATGGTAATATCGAGTTGATGAAGTTCCTGCTTGAGAACGGAACCAAAGTTGGCCCCTTAGCACTGATCGTAGCTGCCCGTGAAGGTGAGATGGAAGCCGTTCAGATTTTGCTCAACAACGGCGCTGACATCAATGCCACGCAACACTGGGGACAAACGGCGTTGATGTTGGCCGCTAAAGAAGGTCATACCTCTATTGTGCGTTATTTGATCGCACAGGGCGCTGATGTGAAAGTTAAAGACAAAAACGGTCGAAATGCTCTGTCACACGCCAACGAAAACGATCACACCGAAGTGGCGATGTTACTCAAACGTGCGGGCGCTCAGGATGACAAATCCAAAACCAAGCGGGCGTCTTCTCCTCCTATAGATACCGATGATGACGATTAATTGAGTCACCGCTTATTTGCGGGATTAAAGCTCTCAGGATCAATATTTAAAAGGTGACAAAGCCCGGGGCTCTGTCACCTTTTTTTATGCTCGTCTGCTATTTCTTCTTCGAATAGGAGAAATCATTCAGGAGTTCTTTAACGCCTTTCGTAGGCCTTTCCGTAATCGACTTGGATTGCAGGAACTGGCCGAGATAATCCGAGCCGCCGGCTTTCGGATCCGAACCACTGAGGAAAAATCCGCCGAACGGCTGCGCCCCGACGATCGATCCGGTGCATTTCCGGTTGATGTACAGGTTGCCGACATGGAATTCGCGCATCACCCGCTCAATGTTTTCTTCATTGTTGGAAATGAAGCCACCCGTGAGGCCATACTCTACGCTGTTAGCCACTTCAAGGGCATGATCCAGCGAATCCACGGAAACCAGGGCGAGTACCGGACCGAAGATTTCTTCCATGGCGATTCGGGCATCCGGTGCTACATCGGCAAATACGGTGGGCTCAATGTAATAGCCCGGCTCATCGGTTTCAGCCTTCTTACCACCGGCCATCAGCTTACCTTCATTTTTGCCGATGTCGATGTACTTAAGCACTTTGTCATACTGCTCATCGCTTACCACCGCATTGATCAACACGTTGTCTTTGGCATTGCCGATTTGTAAAGCTTTAGTCTTCTCCACAACTTTTTCCTTCAGCTCCTCATAGACATCTTTGTGAATCAGTGCGCGTGAGCCGGCGGAACATTTCTGTCCCTGGAAACCAAATGCCGAGGTGACAATTTCACCGGCGGCCATCTCAAGGTCTGAGTCCGAGTCCACGATAATAGCATTTTTACCACCCATCTCAGCACTGACTCTCTTCAGCCACTTCTGTCCTTCAAATGGAGTATTGGCCAGATTCATGATGTGCAACCCAACGGCTTTAGAACCGGTAAAATTGATAAACCGGGTATCCGGATCGCGCACCAGATTTTCACCGACTTCGATATCATCCCCGGAAACAAGATTGAAAACACCTTTAGGCAAGCCGGCTTCATCAAAAATCTCCCGGATAATTTGTGACATCATCGGGGATTCCGGCGCCGGTTTGGCCACGATGGTGTTACCGGCTACGATCGGTCCGCAGGCCATGCCGATAGCAATAGCAAACGGGAAGTTCCAGGGCGACAACGATATGCCGGCACCGATAGGCAGATAGATGGTGCGGTTAGTATCGCCTTGCGTATTAATTACTTCCATTCCCTGATCGTACTTGAGAGCCTGGCGTGCATAATATTCCAGAAAATCGATGCCTTCAGCTACCTGTGCATCAGCTTCCCAGTAGTTCTGACCGACTTCGGTTACCTCCCAGGCGATGATTTCCAACTTTCTGCGCCGGGCGATATCAGCGGCCCGAAACATGATTTCCGCTCGCTCTTCAACCGGGGTGTACTGCCAGGTTTCAAAAGCTTTCCAGGCATCCTGTAGCGCCCTTTTAGCCTGCTTTTCGCTGGCTTTCTGAAACACCCCAACAACCTCGTCGGTATTGCAAGGGTTTCGCCTTTCAAATGTTCCGCTTTCTCCCTTTTCTTCTTTCCCGTTTATATAAAGCGGATACTCTTTACCGAGTTTGGATCGTACCTCGGACATGGCCGCTTCGATGGCTTTTTTCTGAGTGGGATCATTAAAATCCAGATACTTCTCGTGATCGTATGGAGAGATGTCTAACTTGGTGGCTTGCGTATTCATAATACCTTCACTTATGGTTTCTATATTCTCGATTATTCATCCGAATGTCTTTATCATGATCAAATATACCATCAAAATCAGGAAAATCCTGCATCCTGAATTTCCGGATATCGGAGACAGGGCTATATTCAACAACACCTATCAAACCCGCTGAATTTCAAAAAATTGGCAGCGCTTCCATACCTTTGTTTATGCTGAAAATGCTTGAAAATAGCGGGGTGGAGTGATACCTTGCCCATCATTATCAATTACTGCCGTTAGTGACTCTAAGAAAACGCCAATAGCTACTATGCGATTTGCTCCTGACGTTTTCTTAAGTCACCATCGGTTTTCATTTATACATTAATTTATTCAACCAAATAACACGAAAGGACGATATTTATGGCTAAAACCAAGGTAGGTATTAACGGATTTGGTCGCATTGGGCGGCTTGTTGCGCGCGCTATCCTTGAAGACTATAGCGATAAAATTGAACTCGTAGCTGTTAACGATTTGACTGATGCAGCTACACTCGCACATCTTTTCAAGTATGATTCCGTTCATGGCAAATTCAAGGGAACGGTTACAACTGAGGGAGATAATCTCGTTATCAACGGAAGTAAAGTTCTGGTGAAGTCCGAGAAAGATCCGGCAAATCTTGGCTGGGGACAACACGACGTTGAAGTTGTTGTGGAGTCAACCGGATTGTTCACCGACCGGACCAAAGCTGACAAGCACATCGAAGCAGGTGCAAAAAAAGTGGTTATTTCCGCGCCCGGTAAAGGTGATCTCAAAACCGTTGTACTTGGCGTAAACGAAGACACGATTGACAAAGATACACCTGTATACTCCAATGCAAGCTGCACCACCAACTGCCTTGCCCCGATGGTCAAAGTGCTGGATGACAACTTCGGCATTGAAAAAGGTTTCATGACCACTATCCACGCATATACCGGTGATCAGACAACCGTAGACAGCCCGCACAAAGACCTGCGTCGTGCCCGGGCTGCTGCTATCAATATTATTCCAACGACTACCGGTGCTGCTAAAGCTGTAGGTTTGGTTCTGCCACACCTGGACGGTAAGCTCGATGGCGGCGCTGTACGCGTACCGGTTGCTGATGGCTCTCTTACTGATTTCACCGCTACCCTCAAAAAAGAGGTTAGTGCTGATGATGTAAACAAGGCTATGAGTCAGGCTGCCAACAGTAACATGAAGGGTATTCTCGAATACAGTGAAGACCCGCTCGTTTCGCAGGATATTGTCGGTAATCCGCACTCATGCATTTTCGACGGACTTTCAACAAAAGCATCCGGAAAAATGGTAAAAGTAGTGGGATGGTACGACAATGAAGCCGGCTACTCAGCCCGAACCGTAGATTTGATTCTCAAAATTTCCTGATAATCAAATAACATCCTTCCGGTGATGAATAAACCGGAGTGTACACCTTTAAGAAAGCCAGCCTGGTCACGCTACCGGGCTGGCTTTTTTATTTTAAGCTCACCGTCGCTCTACCCAAACGTCATTTCGAGACCCTAATTCCATCTTGGTTGGAACTGTTGAAGAGGTGACAGAAAACTACTAAAAAATCTAAATGCCGGCCGTGTGCGCTATGTCCGACTACCGGCGGATCCCCGCACCGGCCCACTATCACCACGCGTCCACGCGGAGGTTGTGTTGGTCGGCGCTTTCCCGTGCATCCCTCGACGGCCATTTATAGCAGGTTCATCGGTTTTGCCTCGGGATGTTGGGTGGTGGGAGATCCTCGTACCCCCGACCTTATCCGCCAGCCGTGTCTGTTGCACAACTCATTTAAAATAGAATTTTACAACTTTATGTTGTCAATGGTGTATTACTAATAGTAATATTATTATCTTATGCCTATACCATTGAATAACAACAT
>SLJN01000039.1 GCA_007135115.1 Balneolales bacterium | reverse complement strand
TTAACAACAATCGATCAGTTTTGCGCACCATGCTAATTACAGAGTGATTTTCGATTTCTCTAACTTTGGCTTTATCTCGGGGGTTACTGCCTCTATGAATCCCCAAACCTTGTTACTCACAATTAAGATTCCGTGACTTTCACCCTCGTGATTACAGGGTTAAGGCAACTTGCCTGAAAGTATCAGCTATAGAAGTTAGCCTTTTTAAAGTATAAATTAAAATTGAAAACATCTCAAAAGATAATCCACAAAATGTTAATCTATGGAATGAGTGAATTATCGACTGCCTCACGAAGATGTTAACACAAAGCCGGGATTTCCCGCAGGGTATTGCACTTAAAACAGTTAGAAGAACAGTTCCAAAGACAGTTTTAGTAATGAATACCCCGACTAAGAGTCTCCCGAACTCAAATTGAAATAATAATATTCGCCATCACTGGCTGTAAATTCTTCACGAAGTGGACGAATTGTAAAGGAAATTTCGGAACTTTCCCATAAATCTGTCCCCTCATACGCTCTAGGAAAATCCACTCGAAATTCCCGCTTGTACCACAACACATCAGCTTGTACTTGATGCTTTATCCTTCCGGCTCTTATTTGAACAGGATTCACTTCTTCATCTGCAGACTCCAGGATTAACTCAAACGCCTCATCATCCTTAAGAGATAACGCGTTGACATCATATGTGCGAACCTCAACTACTACGGTGAGCTGTTCATCAAACTGATTATCTACCGAATCTCTGAGTAGTTCAAGCATTTCGTCATCGGACTCCTCGTTCTCATCCGGCAGATCAAACATAATATCTTTCAACGGTCGGGTTTTTACATAAACAGTGGTATATATATCCTCTTCCTCATCCACTGTATACAAGCTGCCATCTACACTATTAGAATATGTGGTGCGCAGCTTCTCAATCAGAGCTTCTTCATGTACGGATTCCAGTTCAAGTTCCGGTTCGGTAAAGCTCAAGTTCAAATCCTCCGGTAAAGACTCTTGCTCTTCTGAGTCATCCTCAGCTGCGTTTTTTTCCTTGGTATCTGGTTCGCTGTCATTGTTCTGTTCAAGTAAATCTTCAATAGCATGACACCCGCCTAAAAGCGTAACTACCAGTAAATATGCCCATGCTGTTTTAAAGTATTTGATCACTCTTTTATTAATTGCTGTTGATACAAAAAAAGCGCTCTGTTAATCCCCGGTTTTATTTTAACCGGCATAATACCCATTTGAAGAAGGCTTTCTAAAAATCCTCTGAAAGATCAACTTGATAATAATTTTATCATTAAGTAGCAAAATTCATGGAACGTTTCAGCTCTTTTCAGTTTTAATTGAAAGTAATATGTGTATCTGAAAATTCTTCGAAATGGAAGCATTAACACGGGAAGATTTACAAAAACAGCAGGACTTTCAGGAAGAAATTATCCCTCACCTGGATTCTATTTATAATTTTGCGCTGCGACTTACAGCAGATCCTAATGACGCAGAAGATCTGGTGCAGGACACCATTGTAAAAGCCTATCGATTTTTCCACAGCTACGAGAAGGGGACCAATGCGAAGGCGTGGCTTTTTCGCATTTTGAAAAACTCCTATATCAACAATTACCGTAAGAAGTCTAAGCAACCTCATCAGGTGGATTACAGTGAAGTAGAGACGTATTACGAATCGATTCGAAGCGAACAGTCGGACACTACCGACCTTGAAACCCGCATGTACAGAGACATGATGGATGACACCCTCTCCTCTGCTCTGAAAAGAATTCCGGAAGACTTTCGTACGGTTGTCATGCTGTGCGACGTAGAAGGGTTTTCCTATGAAGAAATCGCAAACATGCTGGATGTGCCGATTGGTACCATTCGATCCCGCCTACATCGCGGGCGAAACCTTTTAAAGGCACAGCTCACTGAATATGCCTCCCACAAAGGTTACTCCGGCGAATAACATTATAGCTCAGCATTACCATTTTTTCCGTTTTTTACGGGGATTCGAATTCTAAAAGTCGTTCCTTTTCCTGGAACTGATTCAAATACATAAACCCTTCCACCATGGTAATCCTCAATAATACGTTTCGTAAGACTTAGCCCAAGTCCCCAACCACGTTTTTTGGTACTGAAACCCGGATTAAACACTTCTCTCTGATATTTTTTCTCAATGCCTTTGCCGGTATCAGAAACATCAATAAAATATTCGCCGCCTTTCTGAAATGTTTCAATAGAAACCTGACCGGTATCTGATGCGCTGTCAATAGAATCCACCGCATTTTTTACCAGATTTTCTATGGCCCATGCGAACAACTCCGGATTCATATTCAAGCGCTCATCCGCTTCAAAAGAGCGTTTCAAGGTTATATTTTTCCCGTGTTTGGGAATCCGGGCTTCCAGATAATCCATCACATCACTTAATACGGGTACTGCCTTATGCACCCTTAACTCCGGTTTTGAACCGATTTTGTTGAACCGGTCAGCGATAGATTGCACTCGCTCAATGTCCTTATACAGTTCATGTATGATATCCAGTTCCTCTTCAGACTTGATTTGCTCTTTCAGCAGAACCATCCATCCGTATAAACTGGAAAGCGGTGTCCCAAGCTGATGTGCTGCCTCTTTGGCCATACCGACCCAGAGGTTCGACTGCTCGTTTTTCTTAATGCTGCTGAGACTCATATATCCCAGCCCCAAAAAGATGGCAAGCAAACCAAACTGGATATAGGGAAAATATTTCAGCGTAGTGATTAACCCGCTTTCCCCATAATAAACTTTCTGTTCCTGGTGAGCATCTTCCGTTTCCAAAACAATCGAAATCGGCTGATTGATAGAGGCAAACCGCTCAATCAACGACTCATCAACATCATATTCTTCGGTATTTCTATGCTGAAGTATCTCTTGTTCCTCATCAACAACAAGCGAGGGAATTTCGAAACGGTTTTTGATGATGAGTTCCGATGCAACAAAATCAAGCGGAGCATTAGCCAAGTCAGATTCTGCACGCTGAAGAATCTGCACCCATTCCTCCCTTGCTTGTTCCGGAATCATGGAGTTATTACGAATTTCAAGAGCCATTCTGCTCAGGTCATCTCTCGTTGATCTATAGTGAGGCTGACTATGATACTCCATAGCAGTAGCCCATAACTCTATGCTTGAGCGCTCTTTTTCCCTGATTTGTTCAATCAAATACTGTGTATAAACAAACGACCCACCCGCTATGGTCATCAGTAACAATACCAGGATGGTCTTTATCTTAAATGAGGAAAGACTAAACATAAACCGGATTATGAATTATTAATAAGGATACGTTTTCTTCAGGCAATTCAAATCACCCTACAAAACGAGACAATGCTGTAACGCCTGCTGCCTGATGTTACATATTTATTTATGATCCTCCCGGGAAAGCAGTTTTATTTGGGGATAATATTTTTTTAAAAATGATCGAATCTTAATACTCCCGCAACCTGTGAATTGGATGCCGATATTCGGTGCGCACAACGTCATTTAAATTGCATGATCATAACTATGCCTTTACATTTCATATTATCAGTGCAGTGCCTTTAAGTGACTTGATAAATTTCATGAAAGAATTTAGTCAACTAAATAAACAGCTGAACCGTTGACTTCTATTGTAAGATATTTTTACACCAAGGTTTTGATATATCCGGCACAAACTGCCCAATGTGTGTGATTCCACTTAATTTATTATATTCTTTCCGAAATGATTACTAAAGGACTGTTAGGATTATTTCTGCTATTGCTCTCGTTGCCGAATCCTTCGGGCGATAAACCTGTACTTAAAGGAACGGTCAGTGACGCTGAGGATGAGACTTATTTGCAAGGTGCGGTAGTGTCCGTCAAAAACTGCGACGGTAACAGGGTGCATCCTCCCGTCATTACGGATGGGGCTCAGTCTTTTAAAATAGAAGATTTAGCGAAAGGAGAATATATAGTCAAAGCAAAGTTTTCCGGTTTTAAACCGTACGACAAAACGATTGCACTTAAGCAGGGTAAGGAAAAAGAAATCAAACTTGAATTAAAACGAAAAGAATAACTACATGAGTTCTAAAGAATATTGGATGAGACGTGCGATTGACCTTGCACGCTACTGTCACACACCTTATGCCGCCATTATTACAGATAAAAACGGAAAGCTAATTGCTCAAAAGGCAAATACGGTTAAAAAGGATACAGACCCCACCGCTCATGCTGAAATTAATGTGATCCGCAAGGCATGCCAACTGAAAAAACATCTGGATCTTAGTAACTGCATCATCTACTGCACAGTAGAACCCTCTCCTATTAGTGCTTCCGCTATTGCATCTTCAGGTATTCAATCCCTCGTTTTTGGTGCGGGCAATGCCGATGTTATTGAACATGGCGCCGGCACACGGAAGTTTTCTATCTCCGATTTTTATAACCTGCTGAATTACGAAGCCGACATCACTCCGTATTATTTAAGAGATGAGTGCTCATCACTAATTGGTCAGTTTAAATAATCGGTGAGCACCTCGCTCAGAATCCTTCTTGTATATAATTAAATCCAGTTAGGCTCTACCCTGACTGGATTTTTTAATACAAGCTATCGCTCTTTGTGGTTGTCAACAATTATGTTGTTTACCTGACTCATAAAGGTGTGCATATTACGCAAATCTGCGCGAATTTTTCTTAGCGACTGGAAATCGCCTTGTTTAATGTCAAAATCCCCTGTCACTTCATAGTTATGGACATCCGGCTCATCCGGAAACTCATCCAAGTCAAAAGCATATTCAGAAATACCGCTGACTTTCGTGGAAAACTCTCCCTTCAACCTGTCATCTTCTACTTTGTGGATAGTCACGTTTCCACTATGGGCGTAATAGATATTCTTTTCACTTCTATCTCCCAGCCCTGTAGAAATCATATTGATATTTAACTCTGCACCTGATTTAAGCTCTTTCAGGGATTCATGATCAACGGCATTATGCCGATGGGCTCCTTTTCTGTGTTCACGGCGAAGTTGCCAGTATCGCTCAATTGCTTTTTGCTGAGTATCGCTGTCAAAACTTGCTTGTTGATACTCTCCGGGCTTCCACTCTTCAAGGCTGGGGAAAGCAAAGTTGAGAGAGATAAATTCGATACCGGAGTCTCCGGTTTGTTCGGAATGTAAATAAATTTCATGAAACTCCCCGGCATCCAACTGATCTTCCGAAAGTGCCCCCGATTGAATATCAAATTGTTGCGAAGGATGAAATTGGTTCCCAAAAACGCCTAACGAGTTTTGTTGCTCTTCTTTATCTCCTGCACTATGGGTAACACGTTCAACAATTTCACCCCTTTCGTTCAACAACTTTACATCGAATGAATATGAGTCTTCAGACAGCTCCTGATTGCTTTCCTGGGTATCACAGCCGAAAAACAGTAAAGAAATCATTGTTAAGGCGAAAAAATC
>SLJN01000365.1 GCA_007135115.1 Balneolales bacterium | reverse complement strand
GGTAATGTAGAACTTGTTATCATGGGTAGCCGAGGGATGCACGGGAAAGCGTCGGCCAACACAACCTCCGCGAGGACGCGTGGCGATAATCGGCCGAGTCGGGGATCCGCCGGTAGTCGGACACAGCGAACACGGCCGGCAGTTGGACACAGCGCACACGGCCGGCGTTTCATAATCTCTGCGCCCCTCAGCGAATAACACCGCGCCCCTTGCGGTTTCCCAGCTGGCAAAAACGCTGTCGGGTTTTGCAAACGCCGACAGTTTTTCAGGTGGCTACAGTAGCAATTCAAAGATTACTCATCAAAAAATCCCCTCTGTGATTACCTCTGTGCCCTGTGGTTCCACGACATGCCAAAAGCAAAATACCTGAACAACAACCAAACACCAAACAGTCAAACAACCAAACACAACCACGATCAAAAAAATAACCCTCTTCCCATTCCGAATTTCAAAAACTTCATTATTATTAAGCTTTCTTTTGCGTCAACCCTGTTCTAAATAGTTGAGTCTGATGATTATTCGTTTACTGGTCACCTTTGCGTTTCTATCCCTATCAACCGCTTGCAACGCTGCCGGTGAAGTGGCAGACAATTCAGACGAAAAAAACGGAGTTTCGGCGTATATATCTTCGGATCATCAGTATGATGAGGAAGATGCTGCACGGGAGGTTCCGTTACCGGAGGGGTTTGAAACTGATTATGAAATTATGGACTCCGGAGGTGAGCTGATTGCCGAGCAGGCGGCCTATAAGGTTCACTATTATGATCTCAACTTCGGTGTTGATCCGGCTGACAGCTCATTATCCGGCAATACCGGAATGTATGCGGAAATGGCTCATCCGGCGGATGAACTGGTGATGGATTTTGATACCACCTTCACCATCGATCAACTCTTCATTTTGAAAAATGGTGAACACCTTGCGCATGCTACCTATCAGAACAGGGGAGGCCAGTTGTGGATTCGACCGGGAAAAACGCTTCAGCCGGAAGATGAAATTGAAGTACGGATATGGTATGAGGGTCAGCCCCGGGTTGCGGAAAACGCCCCGTGGGACGGCGGTTTCGTGTGGGATTATACCGAAGAAGGAGACCCCTGGATTGGCGTCGCGTGTCAGGTTGACGGGGCCAACATCTGGTGGCCGGGCAAAGATCACCCGTCGGATAGAGCTGATTCGGTTTCCATATCGGTAACGGTTCCGGAAGGATTAACGGCTGCCTCCAACGGCAGAGCGAAAGGGGTGGATCACAACGATGACGGGACCGATACCTGGCACTGGTTTGTGTCAACGCCAATCAACGATTATGCAGTGAGTATCAATGTAGCACCCTATGAAGAGATCTCGCGAACCTACGAAAGCGTAACCGGTGAAGATGTTCCGTTTTATTTCTGGGCACTGCCTGAAAATGCGGACAAAGCGCGTGATCTGATTCCGGATATCAAAAGTCAGCTGCGCCACTATGAAGAGCTGCTCGGACCCTACCCGTTTCGCGGTGATAAATACGGGGTAGTGGAGACCCCTTACTTCGGGATGGAACATCAGACCATCATCGCCTATGGCGCCGGCTACGAAGACGATACCACCTTTGATACCGACTCCGGTTTTGATGATCTGCATCATCATGAGCTGGGTCATGAGTGGTGGGCCAATATGGTCAGCGCCGCCGATTGGAAAGATTTTTGGATTCATGAAGGTTTTTGCACATACATGTCACCACTGTACGCCGAGTACCTGCATGATAAGGACCAATATCACCATTTCATGTACACCATGCGCTCGCAGATAGATAATATCCAGCCGGTTGCAACCCGCAATACGGCATCTACGCGCGATGCCTACGTCGGCAGAGATATCTATTTCAAAGGGGCCTGGATGCTGCACACGCTAAGACATCTGATAGGAGAGGAGGATATGATGAAATCCCTCCGCCGCATGGCCTATCCGGATGAAGAGCTCGAAACCTTCACCGACGGAAGCCATTGCCGCTACGCCTCAGCGGATGACTACATCAACCTGATCAAAGAACTCACCGGCGACGATTACGATTGGTTTTTTGATATCTACCTGTATTCGGCTGAACTACCCGAGTTAATCAAAGAAGACAAAGATGACCGGCTTTATCTACACTGGGAAACCCCGGATGACCTGCCATTCGAAATCCCCGTAGAAATCGAAATCGACGGAGAGCTAACCACAAAAACCATCGGCAAAGAACCAAAATCCATAGCCGACACCGACAGCGATATAACCATAGATCCCGATAATTGGATATTGAGGGCGGATCAGCCAGGGAGTTGATGGAGATTTGGCAACAACCACCTGCCCAGGTCCGGAGACCTGGCAGTTCCATCTAAAAAGTCTTGGCCAACAAAACCTACCAGATACTTTTAGACCTGGCAGGTTGACTCAGGTACCGCCACAATTGCCAATACCAACTCAAAAAATAATTTAGACAAATATATCTATTCAAACAGTAGGGACGCAATGCATTGCGTCCCTACATCCATTGCATCCTACCTCAACAGCGGATGTTATATCAGAATTCAAATCCCATTTTCGGTGGGGCATAGGCAGGCATCTCAGCCGTTAGCGGGACTAAACTCATCCCCCGGCCCCTTCATCTTGAGCATCAAGAGAAGGGGTGACTCAGGTTCAATGCTTGAGGTTTAAATTATAATTGGGGAAAGTAGCTACCCGCTACCTGTAGGGACAAGGCATGCCTTGTCCCTACGTTTTGCAATTAGCTAAACCTGTAATGTGTAGCAAATCATCTATTTCCGTCGGTTTCAACCGACGGTTTGGGCGCCATCCCCTTACATATCGGCGGCTTTAGCCGCCAGTTTTGGAGGCTAAGATTAACGTCATTGGCGGGGCTAAACTCATCCCCCGGCCCCTTCTCTTGTGCATCAAGAGAAGGGGTGACTCGGGTTTAATGTTTGGAGTGTAATTCATAGGGTAGAAATCCTGGTAAATATTTATATGGGATGTTTATAACTAAATGTCAGCCAATAAGTTCCCCTCTCTAAATGCATTAGAGAGAGGACAGGGGTGAGTTTAGTCCGAAACCGGCTACCATTGGTTGCCACAATTGCCAATAGCCAGCCCAAAAATATTATCAGCATTGGTTGCCTTTACAGATCCCTCCACTCCGGCGCGGTAGGTATTATCAATATTAGCATACACCTCACCGCGCCTTTGGTCGGGATGACGTTGGATGGGCTACCCATGTTCCCTCACAATGACATTCCGAGATCCTAATCACACCTTCGGTGATCAATGTTGAAAAGTCTTAGGCCATCTCAAGCTTAGGTGAAGCTCTGAAATTCTTTTTGGGAAAATTCAGCTGAACGAATGTTCCGTTTTTACGTTTGAATTCCAGTTTTGCGTCCAGCTGATCAGAAAGTTTTTGTATGATCTTAAATCCCAGGGTTTGGGATTGGTCAGGATTAAAGTTTTCCGGTAATCCAACACCGTTATCTTTAACGCTAATGGTAATCATGTTTTCATGCTCTGATCCCGAGATTGAAATGTGTGCGTTCTCGTTATTTTCAAAAGCGTGTTTGTAGGAGTTACTGATCAGCTCGTTGATGACTAATGCACATGGGACTGACTGATAGAGGTTAAGATCAAGATCCTGGAAGTTCAGATCGATGGTTACTTTTTGTTTTGGATCGTAACTTTTACTGATGGACTCAATCAAATCAGAAAAATACTCGCTGAGCTTTATCTCATTTAAATTATCAGAGTTGTACAGCTTTTCATGGATCAGAGCGATCGTCAGAATTCTGTGATGACTATCCAGTAAAGTTTTTTGCACTTCCGGAATCGTACTGGTAAAACTTTGAAGCTGAAGAAAGCTGGAAATGATCGCCAGGTTGTTTTTAACCCGGTGATGAACTTCCTGAAGCAACACATGCTTTTCCTGAATGGTTTTCTCCAATTTATGTTCATAAGCTAATCGGTCGCTGATATCAATACCGGTTCCCATAATATAATTCTTGCCGGCTCTGACGAGCTTTTTACCGGTAATAAAAAAGCGTCGAGATGACCCTTGTTTATCAAATATATCAGCTTCGACTTCAGCCTCACCGGTTTCCATGGCCTCTTTGATTTTTTCGGAAATCATTTGATGATCTTCCTTTCTATAGAATTCAAGAGGATGAATTTGCTTCATTTCCTCAGATGTGCAACCCAAAGTCTTTTCTAAATTTTTATTCCAAAGTACATAGTTGGAGTTTTCATCAATCATATAAAAGATACCCGGCAGGCTTTCAATGACATTCTGAATTAATTGTCTTTCATCATCGAGCCTCTGTTCAAACATTTTCCGGGAGGAAATATCCCGGGTTGATCCATGTATTTCTGTGATTTCACCGCTGTCGGGGCAGTAGATAGTTCGAAGTGTGGTTTCTACCCATTTATAGGAGCCACTTTTGGTTTTTTTGCGAAAACTGATCGTGTCTGTACTCGTAGAGGACAGCAATTCGGAGTGGTTGGCTAAGACTTTTGGAAGATCATCCGGATGCATGTGATCAAACGGATTTGTCCCGATCAATTCTTCGGGCTTATAACCGGTTAGTTCCTCTATCGATGGAGATATATACACATAGGTGCCATCCGACGAGTGCCGGGATATTACATCAGTAGAGTTTTCTGCCAGCAGGCGGTATTTTTTATTTTCCTGTTGAAAAGCTGCAAGTGCTTGTTTCCGGTCATCAATGTTTAGCTGAACCCCACTTACTTTTATGGGATTACCCTCGCGGTCTGTTTCTGTTATTCGTGCTCTGCTGAGAATCCAGGTCCACTGATCATCAGCAGTACGCATCCGCAATTCATTTTCAAAAAGATCGGTTTTGCCGGTTAATAAATTTTCCATAGCCGTACGGACTATGGGGAAGTCTTCCGGATGAATTAAGCCTTCCCAGTTATTCGGATCTCCAACAGTGTCTGCGTCGTAGCCCAGCTGCCGGGTAATCCAGCTATCATGCATGGAACTTTTATTTTCCCGGGGGTAATAACTCCAGGTTCCAATTCCACCAGCTTCCATGGCCAGAGATAATTGCTGCTCACGCTCTTCAATTTTTCGTGCTGCTTCTATTTCGGAACTGATATCCCGGCAGATAAATGCGTAGGATTCCAATTGACCATCTTCATCAACATGAGCCTGAATAGTTGCAGACACTGGGATTTGCTCTTTTTCAGCATTTATAAGGGATAAATTGCCCTTCCAATAACCTTGCTTTTTCGCTTCCGGAAGGATTTCATTTTTCAGCTTTACCGCATCATCAGTTAGAAAATCGGTAAATTGATGTGCAAGCACGTGTTCTTCCTTAGTGTAACCGAGCGCATTCGTACCGGCGGGGTTAATTTTGATGATCCGTCCCTCAGTATTGGTTACTACTGTGATGTCCGGCGAAGTATTAATAATCCGGGAATATTGACGCTGTGTTTT
>SLJN01000275.1 GCA_007135115.1 Balneolales bacterium | reverse complement strand
CCACCGGCATGTCCCAATGACATTTACTTAAACTCCATCGTTGAAAAGCTCAAAGAAAATAACCTTTCAGACAGTAAGCTCATTTTCGGGGACCTTCACATCCGGGAGATTCGCGAGTGGCGGGAACAAGAATTCGCTAAATACGGATTCACCTGCCAGTTTCCGATCTGGCAGAAACCTTATGAAGCCTTGTTCGACCAGCTATTTAATTCAGGAATTAATATTGAAATCTCTTCGGTTGATGAAAAATTCAGCGATATTCTGGAACCCGGAACTCCGTTCAGCCAACGACTTCTCGATCAACTACCGCGGCACATCGACCCGATGGGAGAAAACGGTGAATTTCATACCCGGGTAGATTTACAGTGATTCACCGGTTGGTAGGATCTTCAGTCGACTCAAATCCGATTTCTTTTGCCGCATCCACCTTATCCTTTGGAATTTCCGCATAATGCACGGCTGCATAGTACGGGCAGCTACATGCACCACAGACAAGTAATTGCTGTTTTTTTGTATTGAAAACCTGTATGCCTTCTACGTTAAGCAAGATCTGTGTCTCTGGTGGTTCGTAGCTCTCCTCAGGGTTACATTGTCTCCCCCCGCTAAAAACTTGCTCTACCCAGGTTACATTTTCATCACCCGGGTGATCCTCACTTAGTTCCGCATCCGAAAACAACTCACAAGAAGTGAATAGCAGAAATACAGTAAAAGCTATTACATGATTTTGGGCTTTCATAGAACCAGATCTTAATACATAATTTAATTTTCATGTATTATACACATTGCCCACCAGTATATACCTATAAAAACCGGTCAGGTTGCAATACTTTCATTGGCTTGATGGGCATTCGATTCCATCAGCACCCCGTGCCGCAAACCTCCGGTTGAAACCTTGAGCATACGAAAATAACCATATCGCATCACTTCGGTCAAAATCAACAATCCGGCCGGGAAAATATCCGCGCGACCTTTCATAACAGCAGGATTTAACTGCTCAATTTCGCGGACGTTCATACTCAGTACTTTCCGGGCGAATGCCTCAATTTGACTCGAACTTAATTGCACATTGTTAATCAGTTTGGCATCATACCCTTCAAGTTCTTGAAATATTGCAGCCAAAGAAGTTACGGTTCCGGCCACGCCTATGAATTGTGATCCGAAACCGCTAAACCGGATATTGTTCTCTGCTATAGTGTTCCGGACGGCCATCGCACAATCATAAATAGCTTGCTCATCCGCAGGAAGTGAGGGCAAATAACGCTCCGAAAAGCGTACGCAGCCTATGTCCAAAGATCGGGCGAACTTAATATCATCCGGAACTCCGGCGATGATTTCAGTTGAGCCGCCTCCGATATCAAGTACCACTGCATTTTCATCATAGTGATCTACCATCGTAAGTGCGCCTTTGAACGTGAGATGTGCCTCATCATCACCACTCAACAGCCGGATTTTGTATCCGGTTTGATGATATAACTGGTCCAGCACCTCCTGTCGGTTTCGGGCATCCCGAACGGCGCTGGTAGCCGTTATGGTAACCGGCATGGATTCGAATTGCTGTTCGATATCCTCAAGATGCTGATTGACGGCATCGGCCACCCGCTGTACCGCATCGGGTGCAATATTTCGTGAGGCATCCACTCCTTTTCCCAATCGGGGGATTAATTGTGCTTCATATACCGGATTCAGCGTATCTCCGCTTATATCAGCGACCAGGAGCAACACTGTGTTGGTGCCTATGTCTATTGCAGCACAGCGCTTTATGCTTTTTTCTTCAGCCAAATTGCCACCCATTCGTTTTCGTATACCGATTTCACATGGTCAAAATCCCGGAGCGCTGTATGTCGGAGCATGGGCTCTTCATCATTCAGCATCAATCCACTCAGAATAAGATTTCCGCCGGATTTTGTCACCGATACCAACTTCGGAGTCATCTCCATCAACGCGTTTCGGTTGATGTTGGCAAGTACCGTATCGTAGCTGACTTTCGGGTCGATTAATTCTGCCCCTCCCTCTTTGATCACGAACCGGTCAGATACGTGATTAAGAAGTGCATTTTCAGTGGCATTTCGATAACTCCATTCGTCAATATCGAAGCCGAGGGCATGCGATGCGCCCAGTTTGAGTGCGGCAATAGCTAAAACCCCGGTTCCGGTTCCGGCATCAAGGAGGCGATCTTCTTTTTCGATGACATCCGGCAGCAGTTGTAAAATCAACCTGGTCGTTTCATGGTAGCCGGTTCCGAAAGCCATCTTGGGATCAATTTCCAAAACGATATCATCTGTTGACACTTCCGGCTCGGCCCAGGTTGGAGTAATCACAAACTTACCAATCCGAATCGGTTTGATGCTTTGCTCCCACTCTTCATTCCAGTTGCGTTCCTCAATGACCTCTTCGGATTTGATGAAGCACGCATCCCGCTGAGCCACCAACCACTTTTCCAATTCTTCACGGCCGTGATCGTTCATTTTCTGCTTATCAACATACGCAATCAGACGATCATCAAACTGTTCGAAACCGGAAAACTCAAGTCCGTCGAATGCAGATATGAAAATTTCCTGCATATAATCAGGCATGACGATTTCAAGACGGATGTGACTGGCAGACATAACTAAGTTTATTGTAGTAAATGGAATGTTGAGTGATTGTGGTGATCCAAAAATAAGCTGAGGTTAATAGGTTTTATCTGATATCTTAACTTTCCAGCCCTTCATCCCGATACACCATCGTAGCTGAGGATTGAACCGTTGGGTAAATAATGGTATCAATGATATTGACATGCTCTGGTCGACTTGCCGTAAACCAAATGATTTCAGCAACATCATCGGGAGTCAGTGCCTTGGTGTTTTGATAGACTTTGCTTGCTCGCTCTTCATCCCATTTAAATCGAACTTTGCTGAACTCCGTCTCGGTAAGTCCGGGCGAAACCAAGCTGACTCTCACATTGGTGCCATGCAGGTCTTTTTTTGCAGCATGCGTTATGGCCCGAACCGCATATTTAGTAGCAGAATAAACTGAGCCACCGGCATACGCTTCATGTCCGGCTGTTGAACCAATATTAATGACATGCCCCGCATTCCGATCCTTCATAAAGGGAGTGATATGCCGGGTTAAATAAAGCAATCCCTTGATGTTTGTATCGATCATCACTTCCCAGTCATCAATATCAGCTTCCTGAACGCCTTCAAGTCCCAGAGAAAGACCGGCGTTGTTAAGCAGGATATCTACTTTTGATAAATCATATTCGCTGCAAAACGCCTCACAGGCCTCACGGCTTGAAACGTCAAACACAGCCGTTTGGATCTTCACATTGTGCTGTTGGTCAAGTTCGGCTTTAAGCTCTTCAAGGCGAGCTGCTCTACGGCCGGTAAGAATTAAATCACACCCACTTTCGGCAAAAATACGTGCCGAAGACTTTCCGATTCCCGCCGTAGCGCCGGTAATCAAGACTTGTTTTCCGGAAAGTCGTTGCTGTGCGTTTTTAAACATACTTATCATCCTGATGAAAATACATGCCCGGCAAGTTAGTAAAATGCCGGGCAATATTCGCAATACAATTATTTATCTGAATAGCTTTGACTTACTGCTCAGCTAACGCAGCTGCATTGAACAGTTTTGGCTCCTGAAAAGCATCGGCCATAAACTGAATTCCGATCGGCAGATTCTGAGAATCGACCCCGGCCGGTACACTGATACCACAAATACCAGCAAGATTAGCCGAAATGGTGTAGATATCATTGAGGTACATTTGCACCGGATCGTCTTGGTTTTCGCCAACTTTGAAAGCCGTCGTCGGCGCTGTGGGGGATGCAATGACATCAACCTCTTTAAAGGCATCGAGAAAATCCTGGCGAATCAGGCGGCGTACCCGCTGGGCTTTGCCATAGTAGGCATCATAATACCCTGCACTGAGTACATACGTACCGAGCATGATTCTGCGCTTCACTTCGGTGCCAAAACCTTCATTTCGGCTCTGCTTATACAGCCGCACCAGCGGAGAGTCGATGGATTCGAGCTGATCCTCCAACGCTGCTTTATCTTCACCGTTGGATTTTTTGATCAGCTCTTTAAGCTCTTTTTCTTCGCTGTTGAGCTGCTGCTGAACGTCTTTGAAATCCGCGCGATGACCGTATCGAACCCCGTCAAAGCGGGCAAGGTTGCTTGATGCTTCCGCCGTAGCCAGGATGTAATATGTGGCAATGGCATATTTCAGATGCGGCAGATTGATCTCCACCAGCTCAGCGCCCTGACTTTCAAGGTTTTTGAGCGATTCGTCAATTCGACTGCGGACTTCATCATCCAGACCATCTCCGAAATATTCAGCCGGAACCCCTACTTTGAACGACTTCTCCGGCGATGTTACGAATTTGGTGTAATCCGGCACTTCCGTTTTTGAAGTGGTGGCATCATTAGGATCATTACCGGCGATGGAATTTAAAATCAAAGCCGAATCATAAACCGAATTGGAAAATGGACCGATACAGTCGAAAGAGGAAGCATAGGCTACAAGTCCGTAGCGCGAAACGCGACCATAAGTAGGCTTAACGCCCACGACACCGCAATAAGAAGCCGGTTGGCGGATGGAGCCACCGGTATCGGTGCCAAGCGAGGCGTTAACCATATCCGCAGCTACAGCGGCGGCGCTACCACCTGACGATCCTCCGGGAACACGCGAGGTATCGTGTGGATTTTTGGTAGGCTGATGGATCGTATTCTCGGTGGATGAACCCATGGCAAATTCATCCATATTTAAACGCCCGATGATGACCGCATCGTCACGGGTCAACCGTTCGATAACGGTCGAGGTATAAATACTGGAAAAATCCCGCAACATGTTGGAGCCACAGGTTACGGTCTCGCCTTTCTGGCAGATGACATCTTTGATGCCCATCACGGCTCCGGCAAGCGGTCCGGCCGTACCCTGATCAATTTTCTGCTGCACCTCCCCGGCCTTTTGGCGGGCTTGATCAAACTGGGTGGTTACAACTGCATTAATAGATTCATTTTCGGATTCGACGGCTCCAATGTATTCGTCGACAATATCTTTGAGTGAATTACCTTCTTTGATTCGCTGCTGATCAGCTCGGATTTCCGGTCTCGACAAAACCTGATTTATTTAGTTTGTTAGTGTTTGCAAGAAAACGGATAGCGGTAAAGGGTCAAAGTCAAGCTGCACATAGAGTTTGACCTTTTATAAATGCCGCTATATTAGCTTTTCTTTTCTTCGGAGGAGGCTTCTTCAGACTTTTTTTCGTCTGATTTGTTTTTTTCGTCCGACTTGGAAGATTTGCCTTTATATCCTTCTTCCTGGCCTTTATCAATTTCCTTTTGAATGTCATCGGAAGCCTTGCGGAATTCATTTATCCCCTGCCCAATTCCTCTGGCAAGTTCGGGAATCTTTTTGGCACCAAATAATAAAAGAATGACTAACACGATAATGATCCATTCAGGACCACCTGGAATACCTATCAAAAATACGCTTTGCATGAAACGATTTTTTTAGATTAATTGCGGTTAATGTATAATAATAGAAGATACAAAACATTTTATTCATCACCTTAACGGGCAAAATTTAATAATAGTAACCCCGTTACGGCCTTGAAATTCTCTAAAAAGATGATTTATTAACCTGCAAAGCACAGAGAATCATCACCTTAAATATCAAAATTGCTTATGATTTGGACGGTTGAATTAGCAGCAACACTTGAGGAAGCACCATGGCCGGCTACTCGTCAGGAGCTGATTGAATGGGCTGAGCGAAACGGTTGTCCTCAGCAAGTTATCGATAATTTGTACGAACTTGATGAGGAAGACGAAACGCCCTACGAAAGCATCGAAGAAATTTGGCCAGACTACATCATGAAAGAAGATTTCTTCCACGGCGAAGAGGATGAGGGCTTCGATTACGATGATGTTTAACCTGTAGAATTTTACTATCTTTAGTGTAACAGGCGAAGGTGCTCTGCTCCTTCGCCTTTTTAATATAACGTCATAAACTTAAAAGGCCCTTGAAGCGGTCGTGCTATTCTGTCTGGATATTATTTTTTGCGGTAGTTCTGAGCTTTCCTGCAGTCGCTCAAGCTCATATCGCAGATGAGCTTGAAGACGACGAGAAAGTTGTTCGCAATATCCGTTTTGTCGGCAATGATAATGTAGCTACCGGAGAGCTTCAAAACGTCATCAGGACGACAACCAACCGAAGGATGCTCGGTATACCCGGAGCAACGCTTTGGTATGGTATGTATCGATTAACCGGCGGACGTTACGGTGAAGAACCTGCCCTATTAGATCGCGAAATTGTCGCGCGTGATATCGATCGCCTCAAAAACTTCTACGAAAGCAAGGGGTATCTTAATGCAAGTATCGATACGCTGATCGTCGAGCTCAATGATCAAAATGTTGAAGTTTCTTTCACCATTGAAGAAGGCCGGCAAGCGAAAATTACCGAGGTGATCTACGAGGGATTACCTCAATTCGAGAGCGACCGCATCCGCAGTAACTTTTTTCGCCAAAGCGAGCTGATTTCATCCTCCATCAACGACACCACCTACACCTCTAATAAACCGTTCACTTTTGATTACGTAATAAACGAGCGTCGCCGCATAATCGAATATTTGCGTAACCAGGGACATGCCGCAGTTCAGCGGGATTCGGTCATGACTATTGTGAGGCAGGAATACGACGAGGATACCGAGCTCGAGGTGAAATTTAAAATCACCCCGGGACGCGTGTATAATTTCGGGGACCTATACCTATCCGTTGCCGGCCCGAATGACGGTAACAATCCCGAAGTTGAAGAAGATACCTTCGAGGGACCTCCTTACAGTCTGGATGGTCATAATATTTTCATGACCCGGTCCAAAAGCAGCCAGATTCGTGCAGGCCCGCTACTTGAACACATTTTATTCAAACCCGGAGAGCGGTATAATCACGATTTGTATAATCAAACCATAAACCAGTATCAAAACCTGGAGATGATGTCGGTGCGCCAATTCGGCCTCAGCGAAGACGGCTCCAGCCCCGATTTTTCCAGGGATCACCTGCCGGTGCGGATTGATTTGCAAACCCTCCCCCGCCACCGGATACGAGGAGATTTATTTGGAATGCAGCGAGCCGGTTTCGGCGCCGGTGCCGGTCTCACCTATTCGAATAACAATATCTTCGGCGGCTCGGAAGTATTCGACCTCGGTCTTAAAGGAAGCTTCGAATATGTGGGAGACAGCGGCTCACTTGCAGGTGATGACAACTTTTTGCGAAGTCTGGAAATCAGTCCGGAATACACCGTACCCCGGCTAAACGCTCCGTTTTTCTGGCTGAATAATCGTCCCTATTTCTACAATACGCGAACGCGGTATACGCTATCGCTTTCACAGGTGCGTCAGCAAAACTTTAACATCAACGCCAACATTCGATTTTCGAATAAGTTTGAAGTTTTTCACAACAGCCGGTTATCCAGTCAGCTCAACCTTATTGAACTTGACTGGGTTGATGCCGAAGCCACGGATGAGTTTGAAGAGCAACTTCGCGACCGGGTTCAGGATCCCATTCAGGTAGATCGTATTCTGGATGATTTTAACCCGCAATTTAACTCCGTAATCAGGTACACCCTCCGCCATATCGATACCAACCCTATTCAGCGGGACTACGGCTATTTTCAGGAAGGCTCCCTCGAATTTGGCGGAACCATCCCCTGGATATTTGATCGCTATGTCTTTTCACCCGGAGAGCTGACCGGCGAGGTACCGGCCCTGTATTTCAGCGGTAGCGAACTCTCCTACAGTCAGTTTTTGAAGGGTTCGGTCGATTTTCGAAGCTATAATGAAGTACTTGAAAACGGTGTCTTTGCCTGGCGTGCCTTTGCAGGTGCCGCTTATCCTTTCGGAGAAAATCCTCAAATTCCTCTGAACCGGCGCTTTTTTGCAGGAGGCAGTAACGACATCAGAGGATGGCCGGCATTTACTCTCGGACCGGGCAATGTCGATCCCGATACCGATGTTCCCTTCAACGGAGGTGAAATCAAACTGGCCGGTTTTCTGGAGTATCGTCATATTTTTCTCCAACAGTTTTTATCAACCGATTGGGGCATAGCTTTTTTCTCGGATTTCGGTAATACCTGGTACGGCCCCCGCACCCAGGCTGAGGGCGGAAATTTCCGGTTTGATGAGTTTTATGAGCAAATAGCCGTTGGCGGAGGCTTTGGTCTGCGGCTCGATTGGCAATATGTCGTTTTCCGGATTGATATGGCCTATCGTATTCACGATCTTCAAGATGGGTGGTTACAGGATGATACCCCGTTCCTGCACTTTGGCATAGGTCACTCCTTCTAAACGGATTCCCAACTACACGGCACTAACGCATTAACTTTTTGATGATGAAAAATCTGAAATCACAGTCGAACATCATTTTCAACTCCCAGTTTCTCAAGCGCCTGTCTCCGATTGAGCGGTATGAGTTTATTCAACTCTGCCACATCAGGAGTTACCGGCCGGAAGAGTTTATCTACCACCAGGGGGATCCGGCTACGGGCATGTATATTCTTGAATCCGGGAGGATAAAACTCATTGCCGGCAGTGCAGAAGAACTCGAATCCGTGCCATCCACCGAAATTGAACCACCGGAAAGTTTCGGTGCATTCAGCGTCGGCTACGATGTCCGCCGGATGGCTACTGCCCAGTGCATGACGGATACACGCGTCTACGGCTTTTTTAACTCCGATTTTGAAACCCTGCGGGATCGCCATCCGCGTATCGCCATTAAGTTTCTGGAATCACTCAACATCGTAGTCACCCGCCAGCTCGAAGCATCCCTGCTGAAACTCCGCGAACTAAGCGACTCCAAACAAATCGCCACCTTGATGTTTGATACCTACAATATGGAGCGTATCAACTTCGAAGAGGATGATGCTTATTGATTTCAGGTTTGTGTTTGTTTAACCGCGGATCCGCACGGGTTGAACACGGATTTTATTTGGTGATAGTTCAGCAAAATTGCCAAGGTTCTGCCCGATTAAATCGTTAAAGGCAAGGAATTTTCAATTGAACATAATTACCTGTTACCTAAAAATTAGTGCACCGGTACTGGAGATTAGGAGTTCCGCGCGACGAAGTCGCGCTTTTTTCCCATAACCTGCATGTCATCTCGACTGAAGGCGAGGCTTAAAAAATTCCTTAGGCACGGTTTCTACCGAGCCGTAACGGAGAGATCTGTCAAAACGAGCAACTCCCCCTGGAAGTAATATCTACCAACTAAAATCAAAAACCAGCTCTACTGGCACATGTAACGGCTTAATGGTGGCAGATCCCTCCGCTACGGTTCGGTTAACATCGAAACCATTATTTACGGGGGTCAACTCACCTCCGGTCGGGATGACACTGGCTATTGGGGGGAGATGGCGCGGCTTCGCCGCGCAAATAACTCGTAATTAGTGTTTAATTATCTTGGAAAAACTTTTTTTTGTAAGAGTTGTGCAACACCCACTTCAACCGACGGAGTAACCTTCCCCTCTCCCTTCACATCGGCGGCTTTAGCCGCCAGATACTCAGGACTAAAGCCCCTTTGGTTTATTATCATGCCAGCTTCAACCGTCGGTTAAAACCGACGGAAAATGATTGATAATTTTGAGGTTATAACAATACTCAATTTCACTCCTCCACTTTCTTCAACCACCATTCAAATTCATCGGGGAAGCGTTCGACGTGTTCATCAAACCATTCGTTTAATTCAGAATCGTAATAGCCGCCTTTGTTGAACCGGTCTTCAAAACCGGCGAAGGTGAATCCCATCCGGATGGCGAGAATGTAGAAACGGGCAGCTATATTGTCATTGGGATTGGTCATTAATAACAACCGGAACAAATCCAGGGCATGCTGCCAGTTGCGGTGCTCCCATTCTGATAGCGCCTTGTGTAAAATCGTGCGGATAATATGGCGGTTTTCATCAGCCATCCAGGGAATTTCATCCGGCCAATTGCCTTCATCGTCGCTGAGAAGATTCACGGCTCTGTTAAAAGCTTCGTCCAACACTTCCGTAGCCTTATCGTGCTTGCCGGTTTCCGTGTAAACCTCTTCGAGCACAAGATAGGGTTCCAGAAAATCCGGGTCCTCTTGAACGAGCTGTTGAAGCCGGGTGGTCACTTCTTCCAGATCAGACGAACCCTCTTCTTTCATCTTGAAAAACTTCTCCGCCACCGGTCTGGATTGATCTATAAAAACTGAGTTATCCATAGAAGCTTAAACTTACTGATTTCCTGATTACCATTTTTATGTCTCTCTAACGCCGCAACCAAAACCTAAATGCATCACGCATCCATAATGCGTCGGTGATAGGTAAGCTGACCGAGATGATAGGCCAAATGCGTCGTCAGGTGCATAAACATGAACCGGGTGGAATAGTATGCGCCTGTCGATACCGGCTTGGTGAAGGTTTGATCCAGCTGGCCTTCGCTGAGGTTTTCCAATGCTTTGACCACCGTTTTTTTCGTGTGATGAATTTCACTCAGCAAATCCTCCAACGGCTCCGGTTTTGCTGAGAACTCCGCATCACGATCGCGTTTGTATCCGGTACCGCCGATTTCCGCGCCAATATTTGCCTGGAGGTTACCGCACAGATGCTTCACCAATACCCCGGCCGAATTCCGTATACCCGGCGCCACCTTCCAGATTACCGTTTCATCCTGATAAGATCGAAGTTCGGTCATAACCTTATCAAGATCCCGGCTGAAGATGGTCTGCAAGTGTTCAATAAAAATGGCAGATTCGGATGAGTTCAATGGATCATCAATGAAGTTTAATTTTGGTGGTAGTTACTTCACCAGCGTAACTTGACGGGTTAACTCTTTCGAACCTGCCTGCAGCTGAATAATATAAACACCGCTGCTGAGTCTGCTGCCATCAAACTGAACCTCGTGGCTTCCCTGTTCAAGATTTTCGCCTGAAATCAGTTGCTCAACTTCCCTTCCGATGGCATCGTAAACGGTAACCTCTACTTCCGTTCGCTCCGGAAGTGAAAAAGTGACCGTAGTTTCGGGATTAAACGGGTTCGGATAACTTGCCAGCTCAGCTTCTTCCGCCTGTTCGGATTGCTCCGCAATTTTGGCATGATCCGTTTCGAGATATTCCAGAGCATCGGCGACCTGAAGCTTACCGTATCCGAAATCGTTATTCGGAACATCTCCGGTTCGGCTGTCTGTTCGTGCGGAATTGGAAAACACATCACGTACATCATCGGCCGTTAAATCCGGATTAACCTGAAGCATCAAAGCAATGCCGCCGGCTACATGCGGGGAAGCCATGCTGGTTCCCGATGCGATGCGATAAGGTCCGTCCGGGTGAAGTCGATCTTTGGCAAAATTTACCGATCCGGTTTTCGCCGAAAAAATCAGAGAACCTGGTGCTGCGATATCAGGTGCAGTCTCACCCGTACGCAAAGGGCCTCTGGAGCTGGAATGTGCGATTTCACCACTCTGTGGAGGGCGCATATCATTCGGATCTAACGGATCTGCCGGGTAAATTGGATTAAATGTTCCACCGTCTCGATAATCCCACGATGTACGGGTTCTATAATTGCCCACCGAAATAATTTCTCTTGCTGATGCCGGGTCCCCGATAGTCTGCCGGTTATCACCCACAAGCTGTTCGCTGCGGCTCAAAGACATGTTTCGTGGATAAAACATTCCATTAGTATTAACCCACATATCAAAACGCCCGCCGCGGATGGTGGAGTTAGCCACAAACACCCAAGTGACCTCGCTTAAATCCGTAGATTGATCGGTTCGGTAGATGGTGGAATAAATCTGAGAATCCCCGTTCTGGTCAGCTTCGGTTACGGTAGCGGAGGCATCAATCATGCCGAGCGTGTCACCTTGTTCTTCAACTGCGATAGGATCATCGAGCTCTTCTCCCGGTCGAAGCCACGGGGTATTGCCTACGATGTGTCCTTCATTTCCTTCGGTTTGGACCGCTACGATCTTAAACTCCGAAAGCGTTTCAGGATCGTACCAGGCTTCCACCGGAACCGAAGCTGCATTCTCATCCTCCACAAGAATCGGCGCTATATAGCGCGATTGCGGTCTCATATCCGAGCCGGTATGTTTAGGCAGAAAACCGCTGTTACCTGCAGAACTAACAATGATGTTTCCCGGACCGGCTAACTCATTAAATATTTCTTCTGATGAGGAGCTACCGTCTCTGGCTCCATTTATACTGCCGAGACTAATATTCACCACTGCCGGCCGCTCCTGCTCATTTGCAACTTCAAAAACTCGTTGCACCCCGTCCATCATATCAAGGCGGCGGTAAGCATAGGATTCCGTTTCCGGATTATAACTTTGTGCGTTTACCGCAATAAGGTCGGATTCGGGGGCGATACCCGTCAAATCATCCCCACCGGATTCAGCGCGACCATTGCCCACAGCCGAGCCTGTTACGTGAGTACCGTGGCCGCTGAGGTTATCATCCTGCGTAACGGCATCGGGGTCATCGTCAATTTCTTCGCGCGACCAAACTAACGGGTCTTCCCCTCTTATTTGGTAGTCAATTAAATATTCCAGCCGCGTCCCCTCATCGGTATTAAAATCGGGGTGATGTATGTCCAAACCGGAATCGATAACTCCTACAATAATATCTTCACCCGTATAAGCCTGATTTAAACCGCCTCCCCCGCGATGTGCAACTCCGGCACCAACCGAAGGCCTCGACTGATTGTGCATTTCCTCATCATCCGGCGGAGACTCGATATAGCTAACTTCCTCAATCAAAGCAGCTTCCGTAAGCTGACCCGTTGGTAGCGTTCCGGCTAAAAAACTTTCCGTTTCGACTCTTACCTCAAAACCAAGGTCCTTCAACTCATTTCGGGCTGTTTGTCCGGATACGCGGACAATCACATCGATAGTTTCATAAGCCTGAGCCTTTTTTTCGAGAGTTCGTCCGCGAATTTCGGCATCCTGCAATTCCTGATAGCGGCGTTGAAGCATTCGTGCATTCCCGTCGACCTTGTTGTGCCAGGGTTCCGTCTCCACCTCTTCGGATTGATACGATACTTCCAACCCGGACCAGTCGATGCCATCAAGTGAAATTTCCGGTATATCGGGATAATCGTTGGTATCAGCCGGTTCCTGAGCTTCCGGCAGACCGGGTAACAAAAGGAGCAGAAAAACGACGCCAAGGGTAAAACGAAACATCATAAACCTGTAGGAGTTCATCAAAATTTGAAATTACTTTGAAAAGCCTGAAGGACCGTCAATAACCTGATGGTGATTTTAAAAAGGGTTCCGGCCCGAAGCTATTTAACCCTCTAAAGAAACCATTTAATCAGGGTAAATTCAATATGAATCAAAGTGCATGGATTAATCCGAAAAAAGATTCAACCTGTTTTAAATCACTCCTGCACGACTTCTACTCGGGTCAGCTTTTCATTGATCAACGCGCTGACCATCTCCAGCGCTACCGTGTTTTGTCCGCCATGCGGGATGATAATATCGGCGTAACGCTTGCTGGGTTCTACAAACTCCAGGTGCATGGGGCGTACATGCGTTTCATATTGATTGAGTACCCCTTCGAGACTCCGGTTTCTTTCGGTAATGTCTCTGCGGAGCCGGCGTAGCAGCCGCACATCATCATCGGTATCCACGAATAGCTTGATGTCCATCAGTTCTCTCAAGTCTTTCTCGGAAAAAATCAGGATACCGTCAATCAACAATACCTTTTTGGGATATAAGCTATGCGTTTTTTCCAGCCGGATGTGATTGGCGAAATCATAAACCGGCACCTCTACACTATAGCCATCGCTCAGAGCCTGGATGTGGCGAATGAGCAGTTCCGTTTCCAGGGAAGCGGGGTGATCAAAGTTTTGCGAGGCTCGCTCATCAAACGGAAGGTGCTTGAGGTCCCGGTAATAGGAGTCGTGCTGAAGCAGGTTAAGATCTTTTTCTCCGACCTGATTTATAATGTGATTGACTACCGTGGTTTTTCCCGAGCCACTGCCTCCGGCAACTCCGATTATGAGGGTATCTTTCATGAATACTTATTCCGATGAACTTGAACTTTGATTTCCGTTAACCCGGTCTCTGTAGTCGCGTACTGCCCTGAAAATGGCAGATGCAAGAATAGATTGACCGTATTCGCTGTTTAAAAACTGTTCTTCCTGTGGATTACTGATAAAACCCATTTCAACCAAAATGGCCGGCATCGATGCGTGATACAGCACGATAAAAGGCGCCTGTTTCACCCCACGGGTTTTTCGTTGCGCCCGCTCGGAGAACTGGCTGTCCAGTTTTCCCGAAAACACCTCGCTGACGGCCAGGTAGCCGCTATTGGCTACTTCATAAACCAACAACTGCTGCGGACTCAGCTCTTCGCTACGTTCGTCTTCATCCTCAAAACGAATTACGCGGTTTTCACGCTTCATCACCTCAAGAGCCTCCTCGGTTTTGGCCTGACCCAGTATGTAAACCTCGGTGCCCTGAGCTTGTTGATTAGAGGCCGAATTGGCATGTAACGAAATAAACAAATCGCCGCCGGCTTCATTCGCTATGCTACCGCGTTCCTCAAGCCCAACAAAAGAGTCATCATCTCGCGTATAGACAACATCCACTTCGGGCAGGTGTTCTTCTATATAGTTGCCGAGACGCAGAGCAACAGCAAGTGCTACATCTTTTTCAAAGGTTCCGGCCCGGCCAATTGCTCCAGGATCCCGGCCCCCATGTCCCGCATCGATAACAACCGTACTCAGCTGCTGCCCTTCCGAAAACGCTTCAAACTCCTGGAGTACATCATCCTCAACTTCCTGGCCGCGCTGTTGCCCGTCCGTTTCTCCCTCAGCGACATGCTCACTGCTTGTATCAGCTACCTCGACCCAGTCGACAGGAGTTAGCCCTTCTGTGAGCACTTCAACATCAAACTCGTAGGATTTTTCCAGGTTGATGAGGACATCTTTACCATTGGCATCCAGGTAGGCATCGGCGAGAACAAAAACTTCCGGTTCCAGAATGATATCAATGCCAACGCCTTCGGGTAATGGATTGAGTTCAATGTCTGCAAAAGGTGAATCCAGCTCCGCTATTTCAATTTCATCTATATTGATACCCTCGTGGAAAAGGGCGAGTTGCGTCAGATCCTGGCTGGTTTGAAAAATTTTAAAATCCGAGGGTGTCTCATTCATGTGCAGGCGAACGACGTAACCTTCGCCATCACTGCGCTCCGTCCAGGAAATGCGTTCTAAGACCGACGGCTGGTCATCGTTAGCAGAGACACCGGTAAAACCTGACGCCAAAATCGTCAGTATAATGGTAAGCATTGCCAGAGTCATATTTCTGGCTGCTTGTAAACAAGCGTATATCAGCCGGTTCAACAGTGTATGCTATTATGGCGTTACTAAACCCTGAAAGAAGAATTAGCAAAACCCAGGTTTTGCAAGACCTTCTGTAACCTTAAAGATAAGCAGTAATTTACACTTGATGAAACGAAATCTGCCCCAAAGGATTGTTTAATCGCTATTGTTCATCATATCTGCGACATATTTCATCCCAATAAAAACCAAATCCGGTTCCACCCTCACATTTAGTCCGGTTATATCTGCCAACCATTGGCCATCTCCGCCCGTCATAAATATAGATGCATCCGAATCGGATTCCCGAAACTTTTGAATATGAGCCTGAACGGCTGCTTTTACACTGCCGGTCAGCCCCCATTGAAGCGCTTCTTCGGTGGATTTTGGTGGCCAATGATCAGGTAGCCGGCGGTCGACAGCGGGCAAGTCCGTATTTTGGCGAAGACTTCGTTCCAAAACCGCTATGCCGGGCATAATGACGCCTCCCAAAAACACTCCTTTTGATGAAACCTGATCTATGGTAATGGCGGTACCGGCATCAACAACCAAAGCGGGGCTGCCGGTCAGGCTCCATGCTCCGACTGTGGCTAATACGCGATCCATCCCAAGTGTCTCTGGGGTATTGTAATGGATATAATCCGCAAGCGCATGATGATCAAGAAGTAAGCTATCGGTTTTGAGGGTCGATGCTAACAAATCATAGTTTTTTAGTGATACGGCGCTGATGACCACTTTGCCCGCATCACCTGCTTTTCGGGACAGCACGTCCATTTGCTCGGGTGACCAGCGATCAACAACGGACCACTGCCCGTTGGTAAACCACCTGGTTTTGATTGACGAGTTTCCAATGTCGATATACAGATCCGGCTTCATGGAATGATAAATTGTAGCTTACGGGTGATCGGGATTCTATAAACTTTAAATAAATCCCTCCGAAAAGTAGATAAATTTAGCCAAAACTCATTTCCTCTCTGATGAATTATGTTTTTTTCGGAACATCAGAGTTGTAAAGGGTGTTATTTCATCGAAATAGGTGGAAATCTTTTTACGGGACTGCTGATAACGTTTCCACAAACCTTTTACCTGATCGTTTAGAGGTTGCTTCTTCGGGAGAGTACGTTATCAGTGTAAGCTGAAACTTAAATGGATATACTATTTTGAGTACTTCAAAGTCGAAATCGGGTTCTAAGAAAAACAACAAGAAATTACACCTCCAACTATTTAGTATCCACGGGCTCATCAGGGGTAGTAACCTGGAACTCGGCAGGGATGCGGATACCGGAGGTCAGGTCAAATATGTGGTAGACCTGGCCAAAGCTTTGGGAAAGCATCCGGAGGTGAAGCAAGTGGATTTGTTTACGCGCTATCTGGATGACAAGCGGGTGAGTTCCGATTACAAGCAGGAAACCGAAGAGATCGGCGAGAATGCCCGAATCGTGCGCATCCGTTGTGGCGGACGGCGATACATGCGTAAAGAATTAATTTGGAATCACCTTGATGAGTTTGTGGATAATGTCATCAAGTTTAACAAAAAGAATAAAATCTCCCCTGACCTGCTTCACGGTCACTATGCCGATGCCGGCTACATTGCCCGACAACTGGCCCGTATGACCGGCGTGCCTTTTATTTTTACCGGGCATTCCCTGGGGCGCAGCAAGATGAACTCGCTCTCCAACGATGGTATGTCGTTGGATCAGATGAATAAATATTACAATATAGAGCGCAGAATTAAAGCTGAAGAAAATGTGCTGGCCAATGCTGATATGATCATCACCAGCACCAGCCATGAGATCAACAATCAGTACAAGCTCTACGACAATCACAAAAAAGCGTATTTCGAAATCATCCCGCCCGGTATTGATCTGGATATCTTCTACCCCTTCTATTATGACGAAGATGAAAACTGGGAAAAGGATGAGAGCTACATTCAGGCCCGGCACAAGATGAATCATGAGTTGGATCGGTTTCTGACCGATACCAAAAAACCGTTGATCCTCACCATCTGCCGGCCGGACAGCAAAAAAAATATACCGGGCCTCGTCAAAGCTTTCGGGATGCATAAAGATCTGCAAATGATCGCCAACCTGGCCATTTTCGCCGGCATCCGGAAGGATATTGACAACATGGACGACAACGAACGGGCCGTGCTAACCGAACTTCTCTACATGATGGATAAGTACGACCTGTACGGCTCCATGGCCATTCCTAAAAAACATGATCCCAACTTCGAAGTGCCTGAGCTCTACCGTATGGCTGCAGCGAGCCGTGGGGTGTTTGTCAACTCAGCTTTCAACGAGCCGTTCGGACTTACTCTGATCGAAGCGGCCGCATCCGGTGTACCTATCGTCGGTCCGGATGACGGCGGTCCGCAGGATATCGTCAAAAATTGCGAAAACGGTATTCTTGTAGATACCTCAGATCCGGATAAAATTGCTGATGCGATCAAGAAAATTGTTGTTGACAGCGATCAATGGACCGATTATTCCAATAACGGCATCATTGGCGTGAAAAAGCATTATTCATGGCACGCCCATGCCGACACGCTTGTCAATAAAGTAAGACCCATCATTGAAAAAGGTGAAAGCCGCCCTGTGCGCACCGGAGAGGTTACACAAGCGCCCGGTCACCGGTTCAATCATCTCAAAAAACTGTTTATAACCGACATCGACGACACCCTCGTCGGAGATGATGAGGCCATGCATTCGCTGATAAAGCTGATCAAAAAGCATGACGACGAAATCGGTTTTGGCGTAGCATCCGGGCGGAGCCCAAAGCTGATCAAGCAAATTCTGGATGAAAAAGACCTGCCTACCCCGGATTTAATCATCGCCTCGGTAGGTACCGAAATTCTGTACGGTCCGGATGTCAAAAACCTCCAAAAGGATGAGGGGTGGAGCGCCCACATTGCCTATCAATGGAAACCGGAGAAGATCAAAGAGCTTCTCGCAGAGTTTTCCTTTCTGAAAATGCAGGAAGAAGACGGTGAGCGCCCCTACAAGTTGAGTTATATGATGGAATCCAATGACGATCACATGGCTGAAATCCATAACAAATTAAGTGAGAACAATCTGCGCTATCAGCTGATTTATTCACACGGCGCTTATTTGGACGTCATCCCTCAGCGTGCCTCAAAAGGAAAAGCGATCGATTATATCTGCAAAAAGTGGAACATAACTCCGTCAAACGTGCTCGTCTCCGGCGACTCCGGAAACGATTACGAGATGATCTACGGCAAGCGACTCGGTGTCGTGGTAGGTAATCACAGCGAAGAGCTTGAATCCCTGCGCAATAACAAGCGCGTCTACTTTGCCGACAATGAGTACGCCGAAGGCATTATTGAGGGCATGAAGCATTATAAGTTTTTGAAGGATGAGAAAAAGTAGGTGGGGTTATAAGACGT
>SLJN01000382.1 GCA_007135115.1 Balneolales bacterium | reverse complement strand
TCTTCAATCTGCAATCTTTTGCCCTATTGAGATGCTTGCTATGGGCGTCCGGGGTTGCCCAATTTATTCATCGAGGCAATTTTGCCGGATAGCAGATTGTTGATTGCAGATAGCAGATTGCAGAGGGAACAACCACCACACTGCTTATAAAATTTCTTAACCTCACTCAATACATAATTCATCTGTTTCCGGCTGCATTTTGTCTGGTATCACCCTACATTAAATATGGGCACTTCAGCTGCGTTAGCGGTTATGAACATTTAGATGTAATCATGCGGAATGAATAAACAGGAAACACTCGAACAACTTGACCTCGACGCGTATGAGCTTCCGGAAAAACAGCAGTCTGAGCTGAATCAATTCCTGAAGATCTGCCGGGAGTTTATGGACCATTGCGACGATGAAATGGTCGCCCGGGCTTTTAAGTTGTGCTATGCATCGCATCAAGGGGAGACAAGAGCCAGCGGCGAGCCTTTTTATGAGCACCCCATTGAAGTCGCCAAGATCATCATCCGCGAACTCGGCATGGATGATGTCTCCGTCGCGGCAGCGCTACTGCATGATACCGTTGAAGATACTGAGGTTACTCTCAACTATATTGAGCAAAAATTCGGCTCAACGGTTGCCAACCTGATCGACGGTCTCACGAAAATATCCGGCGTATTTAAAAACAAAGGCACCAAGCAGGCCGAGACGTTTATGAAGCTCCTGCTGACCATGGCCGAAGACCTTCGCGTGGTGCTGATTAAGTTTTCCGACCGGCTGCATAACATGCGGACCATCCAGCCGCTGCCGCGTAAAAAGCAGTTGGCTATCGCATCGGAAACCATGGAATTGTATGCCCCGCTTGCCCACAGGTTCGGTTTGTTTCAGATGAAAAGCGAGCTGGAGGATCTCAGTTTCAAAGCGATGGATCCCACCGGATACAAATTCATCGCCCGTAAATTGCGGGATAAAAAGGAGTCCAGAGAGGCTTTTATTGAAGAGGTCATGAACCCGATCAACAAGCAGCTTGAGGATTCCGGGTTCCAGTTTCAGATTAAAGGCCGGCCCAAGCACATCTACTCCATTTATAAAAAGATGATGCGGCAACAGAAACCCTTCGAGGAAATCTATGATCTGTTTGCCATTCGCATCATTCTGGATGACCCGCACACCAAAGAAGATTGCTGGCGGGTTTACTCATTTATCACCGACTGGTACACACCTATTCCCGAGCGTTTCCGCGATTTTATTTCTGTGCCTAAAGCCAACGGGTATCAGTCGCTGCACACCACCGTCATTACCCACACCGGGAAAAAAGTGGAAGTGCAGATCCGAACGAAAAAAATGGATGAGGTGGCTGAAAAAGGCCTTGCCGCCCACTGGAAGTACAAGGAAGGATCTTCGGAAGGTAAAAATATCGAGCGTTTTGTCCACTGGATCCGTGAAGTTCTGGATAACCCGCGCCCGGATGCGGCAACCGAATTTGTGGAAGATTTTCAGCTCAATCTGTATACCGATGAGATTTATGTGTTCACCCCGAAAGGTGAATTGAGGACACTTCCACAGGGCTCTACGCCGCTGGATTTTGCTTTTGAAATCCACAGTGAAGTTGGCGAGCGAGCTTTGGCGTCCAAAGTTAACGGACAGATGGCGCCGCTTCGGCAAGAACTGAAAAGCGGAGACCAGGTTGAAGTGATCACCGGCAAGAAAGTCAACCTGAGCGCCGATTGGCTCAACGATGTGAAAACCCACAAGGCGAAAGCCCGTATTCGGCAGTTTATCCGCCAGCAGGAACGGGAAATTGCCGACAAGGGACGAGAACTGTGGGAAAAGAAAGCCAGTCGCAGCAAACTGGAGATTTCCGACCAGGAGTTATCCAAGGTCGCCTCTCGGTTGAAATTCCCTTCACTGCACAAGTTATTTTACGATATAGGTGCAGGAGCGTATGATGTCACTAAGCTGTATAAATATGTAAAAAAATACAAAGACAAAGGCCGTTTTTCAGACGATGAGGAAAAGATAACTCCGAAAGACGCCAAGGATTCTGAAGACAACGCTTATGAAATTGTTTATGATGAATCCACCTTAACCTCTGCCAGTAAAGGCCTTGTCATGAACGGGGAGGTTACCGACGTAAAATACAGCTACGCAAAATGCTGCAATCCCATCCCCGGTGATGACGTCATAGGATTCATAAGCAGAGAAGGAGATGTAAAAATTCACCGGGTCACTTGTAAAAACACGCGTCACCTCATACAGACCGATGGCGACCGTGTTGTAGACGTTAAGTGGGCTCCGTTTACCGGAGATCAATTTACCGGTGCCGTCAAAATTGTCGGGGAAGATCGCGTCGGTATGATAAATGACATATCAAATGTGATATCCAAGTCATTGAATACCAACATGAAAAGCATCAACATCAGCAGCGATAGCGGGATGTTCGAGGGCACCCTGATATTACTGGTTAAAGACATCAAACATCTGGAAAACGTAATCCAGAATTTACAAAAAATTGACGGTGTTAAGCTTGCCTATCGATATGAATAATAGGGGGTGGCAATCTTCGTTAGGGATTGGTAATTTTGTCCTTACCATTTAATACTTTTAATAACAAGCTATTACCTCATTTTTACCAAATGAGTAGTTATTTTGGATGGTAAGTATGACAAACAGACAGAATTTGTTCCCATTTAACTCTAACACTATCTAAGTTCTATGACTTATACTAAAAGAGATATCGTACGTCGTATTTCGGAAAAAAAGAAGATGCCCATGGTAAAAGTTGAACCCTGGGTTGACGATGTTATTGATGCACTTCGTGATACGATGATGGAGGCTAACCCAACCTGTAGAATTGAGATCCGCGACTTCGGGGTATTTGAAGTTAAAGTTACCAAGGCCAAGCCTAAAGCCCGTAACCCGAAGACCAACGAAGTTATTTACGTACCTGAGCATCGCAAAACTCATTTCAAGCCAAGCAAAATGCTCAAGGACTTCCTGCGACAGCCGCTTGAAGAATCTTATGAAGAGGCGTAACATTTTATGGCTGCAGATCGCCTCGTAGGTATAGATGTCGGCAGCAAAAGAATTGGAGTATCCCGGTCGGATCCAACGGCACTTATTGCAAGTCCGATCGGGACTTTCCCCCCTGATAAAATTATTTCGGAGCTTAAACAGCTTCATCAACAGTCCGCGATAAAATCCTTTATCATAGGGTGGCCGCTCTCCCTGAACGGACATGAAAACGAATCCACAAAAATGGTGAGTTCGTTTATCAAAAAAATCCGCTCGGCTTTTCCCCAGGCTGAAATCATTACCCTGGATGAGCGTTTTACTTCCAAAGTTGCCAAACAAGCGCTCATCGATTCGGGAGTCAAAAAAAAGAAACGAGAACAAAAAGGTATTGTTGACTCCACTGCTGCTACCATCCTGTTACAGCAATATCTTGATGAACTTAACTGATTGTATTTCCTTAACTCATGGCCATATTACCTATTGTTACGTATGATGATCCGGTTCTGACCACCAAAGCGGAGCCGGTCACGGAAAACTCTGAAGAGCTGCAGCAGCTTATCCGGGATATGTTCGAAACCATGTATAATGCCGAAGGTGTCGGCTTGGCAGCCCCTCAAATCGGCCGCTCGATCCGGCTCTTTGTGATGGATGCCGATCCATTCACCGATGATGATGAAAAACAGGGGAATTACGGTCCCAAGACGATCATCAACCCGGAAATCACCTGGCAAAGCAATGATATCACCGAACATGAAGAAGGCTGCCTCAGTCTGCCGGAAGTTCGTGAAAACATCAAACGACCTGAAAAAATCACCCTTACTTTTCTGGATGAGAATTTCGAGGAGAATAAACTGACCGTTGATCGCATGCTGGCCCGTGTAATACAGCACGAGCTGGATCACCTGGATGGTATCTTGTTTATCGATCACCTGGGATCTTTCCGAAAACGATTGCTGAAATCCAAACTGCGTCAAATTGCGGAAGGCAAAATACAAGCGAGCTATCCTCTGCGCACACCTGCATCGACTTCGAGCTAATCTTTTATGAGAAAGCTGAACATTGTGTTCATGGGAAGTCCGGATTTCGCGGTGCCTTCCCTCAGAAAACTTGCGGATTCGGGGCACTCGATCAATCTGGTGGTTACCGGTCCGGATAAACGGCGTGGCCGCAGACAAAAACCAACGCCGACCCCGGTAAAAGCTGAAGCCGAAAAAGCCGGGCTGCCCGTTTTTGAGACCGATGATGTCAGCGGTCCGGATTTTCAGAAAAAAATGGAAGACATTGCCCCGGACCTGATGGTGGTGGTTGCTTTCAAGATTCTGCCTGAATCAATTTTACAGATTCCGGGGGAAGGTGCCATCAACCTGCATGCCTCTCTTCTGCCGAAATATCGCGGAGCCGCCCCGATACACCATGCCGTCATGAACGGCGAAACCGAAACCGGCTGCACCGTCTTCTTTCTGAACAAAGGTATTGATACCGGCAACATCATCGAACAGCGCAAAACCCCTGTTGGTGTTGATGAGACTACAGGAGATGTCTACGAAAGGCTCATGGAACTGGGTAGCGAACTGCTTCGCGATTGTGTTGATAGCATCGCAGCGGGAACCGCTGAAGCCAAACCGCAGCCCGATGCGCCGGCTACACGCGCTCCCAAACTCTACAAAGAACGCTGCCAAATTGACTTTGATCAACCTGCCGAACAAGTTCACAACTTCATCAGAGGATTAAGCCCCTTCCCTGCGGCATGGACCCATCTGGACGGCAAACACGTCAACATTTACCGCACTCGTATCGTCGAAAACCCAGGCCTCAAACCCGGAGAAATCCAATCAGACAACGGAAGCGCAATAGCCGGATGTAAAAGCGGAGCCGTTGAACTAGTTGAGCTTCAAATGGAAGGCAAAAAACGCATGTCGGGCGATGAGCTTTTGCGCGGATTGCATAAGCAATCCGGGTGGTTTGAGGGTACATAGCCGAACCTGTTTTTTGAACATCTGCAATCTGCTATCTGCAATCAACAATCTGATGTCTGTTTAAACAAGCTGGATGATGACGTTGCGCAAATTCGGGTGCTTGCAGCAATCATCAATTAAAGATTAAAGATTGAAAATTAGAAGATTGGCGGCTTCCTAGCCTTTTTCTGACAAAAACGTGCCAGGTGTTTGAAAACCTGGCACGTTAGCTTAGGACAGCGTTGGTAGCTGATGGGAGATCACGATTCATCGACCTGCCCCTGTTTTCCGAATGTGTTAAAAATATTCTTATAAGCTACTGTTTTTAAAAATCTTTTTTTTATAATTGGGTGTTGCATTGGTGGAAACAGCTGCGTTAGTGCAGTTCTAATGAAATTTTCTGATCGCGTAAATAATTGGACTTGCTCCATGACTGGCAAAATCTGAAAGGTGCTGTCAGACCATGCAGGTTGATTTGGGGTCTGATATTGAAATGGTAGCTGCCATGCAATTTGGATTGAAGTCC
>SLJN01000399.1 GCA_007135115.1 Balneolales bacterium | reverse complement strand
TGGGTTGGGACCGTAAAACCATTGGCTGCATTCTGCTGACCGCCTGTTTCGGGAACACCTCTTTTGTCGGATTTCCGGTAATCGAAGCGCTATACGGCTCCGAAGCTTTAAAAATCGCTTTATTGGTGGATCAACCCGGAACCTTCGTGGCGGTTACCACAGTTGGGATCATCATTGCATCGGTATATTCATCCGGGAAAACGCGCAAGCGGATTATACTGAGGCGGGTAGTTTTGTTTCCGCCATTCCTCGCTTTTTTGGTTGCATTGATGCTGAACCTGGCCGACTTACAGGCAGAAGGAGCCGCTTTAGGAGTATTGGAGAGTCTGGGGGCAACCATCACGCCACTGGCAATAACTTCGGTAGGCATGCAACTCTCGCTCAAGCTGGATCGCGACAAGATACAGCCATTGGTCACAGGATTAACCTACAAACTACTGCTTGCCCCTCTTTTTCTATTCGTCCTCTACGTCTGGATTCTTGGAGGAAGCGGACTCGAAGTGGAAGTCAGTATTATGGAAGCAGCCATGGCTCCGATGGTCACCGCCTCCATCATAGCAATGACGTACGGACTGAACCCGCGTCTCGCTGCAATGATGGTTGGAATCGGTGTTCCCCTGTCCTTTTTGACCCTGGGTGGGTGGTATTTATTTCTTTCTTATATGATGTGACACAGCAATCTGCTATCTGCAATCAACAATCTGATATCTGTTCGAATAGGCTGGATGATGACGTTGGGCAGAAACGAGTAGCCTTTACAAGTATCTCAATCATTCAGCAATGATAGCAGATTGATGATTAGTGATTGCAGATTGCAGATGTTGAAAAATCAATTCATCCCAGCCAGCTTTTCATCATAATACAACATTTGCTCTTCTCTTCCCCACATTTGATTCAGTCTGCTTAGCTCCCTAAGCACACCCTTCTTCCTGTTTTGTGCACTTTCAGAATCATGCTGTTGATAAATCGCGAGGCTCTTTTCAAACATCTCTTCTGCTTCCGGATAATTGCCCGTTTCCAGCAGACATGCGCCCAGTTTTTTGCTCATAGAAGCTATGCGGGGATGGTCAGGCCGCAAGTTGGCTTTTAAAAATCCAAGGGCTTCGCGAAACAGCGGCTCCGCTTGCCCGTATTCTCCGGCCTGATAGTAGTGTTCTCCCCAACCCTGTAAAACAGGTCTTCGCAGCGGATGTTCCTCACCGGCTGCAGCGTCAAGCTCGGCCAGTGCTTGTTCATAATACCGGTTTGCGGTGCTGAATTGACCTTTTGCGCTGTGCACATCCGCGAGAACTTTAGCTGCTATGGCTACATTGGTGTGACCTTCGGTATATATGCTCTGCAGAATTTCGAAATTACGTTCGGCATACTTTAAGGCATCATCGTACAACTTCAGTTCTTTCAATCCCGAAGCCAAGCTCCCCATAACACCGGCTACTTCGGGTGATTGGTGGTCTTCGATCCGGTCCAGTACAGCCCGTGCTTTGTTAAAATGTAATTCGGCCGAATCAGGCTGATCATCATATAAATACATTATACCAAGTTGAGCGTAACTCTGGGCGATTTTCGGGTGATTAGATTCAAACAAATTTCGACGCATTTGCAGGGATTTCTCAATTCCGTCGTAATCCTGACGTGCCGCAGAAATATTATGAAGTACATCGGCATACGCTTCTGATTCATGGTCCGGCAATTGCAAAAAAATATCGGCTGCTTTTTGGTAATGTTGATGGGCCTGCCCGTACTTACCGGCATCATGCATCACTCCGGCCAGATTATAATGGGACTTGGCCATCGGTAAAGCGGGCTTATCATGAAGATTTTCCCGAATAGCGAGTACCTCCTTAAAAATCGGCTCTGCCTGTTCATACTCACCGAGTGAACGATAAACGCGGCCGACAACATCGAACATTGTGGCCTGCACTTCGGGCTGACCGTCGAGTTTCTCGGCCTGATTCATTCCCCGATCAAGCAGTACCCGGGCTGTTATGGTATCTCCCAAAGCCTGTGCCGGATCTCCGGCTTCAAACATACCCATCATAAAATCGATCACCTGAACGGACTTTTCCGATTCCTGCTCAGCTTTCTCTAATGCGGCATGCGTCCGCTTAGAATGGGTTGTGACCGTTATTGCATAAGCGGTGAGCATCACAACGAAAAGCATGGAAACCGTCGCTGCCCACCGATGCCGTTTGATGAATTTCCTGCTGCGATACCCTATAGATTGCGGATGCGCCAACACGGGCTTTCCGGAAACGTAGCGCCTGATATCAGATGCCATTTCAGCTGCCGAGCCATATCGGTTTTCGGGCTCTTTAGCCATCGCCTTCAGGATTATGGTATCCGGATCGCCCCGAAGAGCTTTCACCCATGATCCGCGATCTGATGACTCGGTTATAATCGGCTGATTTTCTTCAGAATACGATTTCCTAACGGCTGTACTCGGTCTTGCCGGATTATCTTCACAAATGATTTTCTCTATGGTAGCCGCAGATTTTGAGACTACATCATGAGGCAAAATGCCGGTGAGCAGCTCATAAAGAACCACACCGAGCTGGTAAATATCAGAGGCCGTAGAAATATAATCTTCCCGAATCTGTTCCGGGCTGGCATACGATGGCGAAAGCGGCAGAAGTCCGGGCCGGGTGATCGGCTCAGAATAGCGATCCGGCTCCATCATCCTGGCTATACCGAAATCCAGTAGCTTAACCACCCCGTTATGGGTAACCAAAATGTTGGAAGGCTTGAGATCTCTGTGTATGACGAGATTTCGGTGGGCGTACTGCACTGCTTCACAGACGGTAATAACCAACCTCATCCGATCTTGTACCGTCATATCGTTCTCATTGCAATACTGATCAATGGGTTTACCTTCTATAAACTCCATTGCAAAGTAAGGTAGCCCGCTTTCCGTGAGACCTCCGTCATATAATCTTGCGATGTTATCGTGATTGAGCGAAGCAAGTATTTGACGTTCGATACAAAAACGCCGGTACTGATCATCAGAAAACAATCCTGCCGCCAAAACCTTCAGGGCTACCTGCTGCTCGAATACTCCATCGACTCGCTTTGCACGGTAAACCTCACCCATGCCCCCCTGAGCTATTTTTTCTTCAATCCGGTAAGCGCCGATTTTGGTACCGATAATCGATTGTGAGGTTTTCGATGTAACCGATGACTCAAACAACCTGGCGGGCGGGCGATCGATAATTCCCTGATCTGCATAGGCTTCCAGAAGGGAGTAGACTTCACGCTCCATTCCCTGGTCATCACCACACTGTTCTGAAATATAGGCTTGTATTTCGGATTGATCGCGTTTCAGAGCTTCATTGAGAATCCGCTTGATACGCTGCCATCGTTTTGCAGGAGTTTTGTCACTCATGATTACCGTTGACTTTATTCTCGGACAGTTCTCTGTTCAGCCAGGCTCTCGCCATATTCCAATCCCGGTTCACCGTAGGCTGAGAAACCCCGATTGCGGCAGCTGTTTCATCAATGGTTAGTCCGCCATAATACCGGCATTCGACCACCTGCACCATTCTCGGATCGGTTTCCGCCAACTTCTGCAGGGCATGATGCACCGACAACACGCTCTCCAAATCTATCTCCAAAGCCGCATCCGGGTGACTCAGCGTAACCCTCTTTAGCCCTCCCCCGCGTTTTTCACTTTTTTGCTTCACCGCATAATCAACCAGTAGATTTCGCATCACCTGAGAGGCAATAGCAAAAAAATGCCGGGAATTTTGCCATTTGATACGATCCAGATTCACCAGCTTTAGATATGCTTCATGGACAAGATCAGCCGGGTTGAAGGTATGATCTTTACGCTCGGATCTCAGCCGCATTTCGGCAATCCGGTGCAACTGATCATAAATCAACGGCAAAAGCTGATTGAATGCCTCCGGGTCACCTTCGGCGTGCGCTTCGAGCAACGACGTTACTTCAGAAGATTTCATCACGGCACCTCTCTCCTATTCTGGCCTATATGGGCACTGTAAAGTGATTATCACTTTCTGGTGATAGAAAAAACAGGGTTTTTCGGCTTATTCAGTAACGAGCTACTATCTCATCCTATCCAAAGCAGCACAAAAGCTAAGCACTTGACTCAGTAGTCAACGCCATCAACAACAAAAAATAATAGGTTAGCAGTTATGAAACAATCTTATTTAACCGCTTTTATACCATTCGTGCTTGTAATTTTCCTCATGAAGATGTGCTCAAATGATGATGGCCATCAAAACGGTCAACATAATGAGCAATCGGATCATGAGCACGGAGTCGTAGAGTTTTCCATTTCCTGTAATGACGAGGCTCAGGAATACTTCAACCAAGCTCTGGGACACCTGCATCACATGATGTATGAACAGGCAAGACCGGTATTTCGGGATGCGGCTGAGGCTGATCCGAATTGTGCTATGGCACATTGGGGCATTGCGATGACCAGCTTTCAACCTCTTTGGCATCCTACCCCGGATGAGGGATTGAACCGTGGCAAAGAGGCTCTGGAAACAGCCCGATCACTTGAAATCCCCACCGAGCGTGAAGAAGCCTATATTCGTGCTGCAGAGGCATTTTTTACCGATCCGGAGCCGGCCGTTGAAAGTCGTGCGCGTGATCACGAAATGCGACTTGACGCCTGGAAGAACGCTCAGCGAGACATTTTCGAATCTTATTCGGATGATGTAGACGCAGCCGCATTTTACGCCCTTGCTGACATTTCCTATGCGGTTACCCAGTTTTCTCCTTATGAAGACCGGGATTTTACCAGAGAGACTCGTGCCGGTGAGTTAATGGAAGAATATCTGGAAGATTACCCCGAGCATCCCGGATTATTTCATTATCTCATCCACGCCTATGATAGCCCGGAGTTAGCCTATAGAGCTGAGGAATACGCTCATCAGTACGATAAACTTGCTCCGGAAACGGTTCATGCTCTGCACATGCCGAGCCATATTTTTGTTAGACTTGGAAAATGGGATGAAACCATAGATTGGAATGAGCGATCAGCCGCCGCCGCAAAAGATGTTATGGATCGCGACGCTCATGCAAGTGCCCATTACGTCCATGCTCTGGATTACGTGATGTACGGGTACCTTCAGACCGGTAATGCGGGAAAAGCCACCGAAACCCTGGATCGAGTGCTGGCAAAGGAAGAAATTTACTCGGCTCCTTTTGCCGGTTATAATGCCGCCGCCCCACAGGCACGCTATTATCTTGAACAAGCCAAGTGGGAAGAAGCCGCTAATCTGGAAACCGGTCAGCCCGCTGCCCTTCCATGGGAAGAATTTCCCGTTGCTGAAGCGCTAATTCATTACGCAAGAGGACTTGGTTCCGCCCGAACTGGAAATCTGGCTCAGGCTGAAGAGGAACGAGACGAAATTTTCAAGCGCGTTCAAATGCTTCGCGATGCTGATGATACCTATTGGGCGTACATGACCGAAGCGACCGGCAAGGCAGTCGATGCCTGGATTAAATACGAAGAAGGTTATATTGATGAAGCCTTAGAACTCATGAGCGAAGCCGCCGACCTCGAAGACTCCATGGATAAACACGCCATCACACCGGGTGAAACCTATCCGGTTCGCGAGCTTTATGGCGAACTTCTGAAGAACGAAGGCAACCTCGAGGAAGCTCAAATGGCTTTTGAAAAATCACTGGAACGCACTCCGAACCGGAGAAACGCCCTTCAGTATTTAGATGAAATTTCCCAACTGGTGATGGATTGACTGCATACCTCACATTTCTGTCTGCCGGACCAAGTTAAATCCGGCAGACAGAATCTCATCAAAAGCCAACAGTTTCCTTTGAATATTTTGGGCTAAGCAAGCCTTCCCGCCACAACCATAACACTACAAACGTGAACAAATCCTTCGATACCACAGACTTCACAAGCGTCACAGCAAAGCAAAAGCAAACCTGGTCAGATGGTGACTTTCATGTCATTGCACGGCAAAATATCAACATGGCTGAAGAGCTTTGCAAAACTGTAGACCCCGCCCCGGACATGCGGGTTCTGGATGTTGCCTGCGGCAGTGGGTCGGGCGCTCTGATAGCTTCGAGACGCTATTGTGAAGCTGTTGGTATCGATTATGTGCCGGCATTAATCCGCCGTGCTGTTCTGCGCGCCGACGCCGAAGGATATGATGCCGAGTTCATGGTGGCCGACGCTCAAGATCTACCCTTCCCGGAAAATGCTTTTGATGCCGTTATTTCAATTTTTGGAGTTCAGTTTGCGCCTGATCAACAAAAAGCTGCAAACGAGATGCTGCGTGTTTGTCGTCCGGGAGGAATTATTGGCCTTGCAAGCCCTGTGCCTGATGGTTGGACCGGTGACTTTTTCAAAGCACATAGCCGGAAAGTTCCACCGCATCCCGGTGTTCAGCCTGCTTTCAAATGGGGGACAGCAGAAGCTCTGGAGGAGATGTTGGGACATGGGGTTAAATCGATTCGATGTGAGGATCGGGTGAATTTCGGCTATTATCGATCCGTCCCACATGCTGTGGAGGTCTTCAGCACGTATTTCGGACCTACCCTCACGGTATTAAATACACTATTACCTGAAGAGCGACCTGAGTTTCTGGAAGAACTGAAAACCATTTTCGAACGATATAACAGAGCAACCGATACTACAGCAAAAATTGAGACCAAATACATGTTGAGTATCGCTGAATGCCGGTAAGCATTCATCGACTATGGATTGTGGGTTATTCGATTAATCCCCTGGCAAATTTTCTATTACGCGCTCAGCCTGGGCAAGGTGGCGCTTTTCATGTGCCACAGTAGCGGCAAACCAGGCACCCAGACTCAAACGAAACAAAGGCAGAGCCGGTGAACGAACTTTAATCTTCTTTAAATCGAGTCCGTTGGCTTTTTCTACCTGGTCCATGAAATCCACCTGAAGTTCCCAAAATTCTTTCATGACGGCATCTTTTTCGAGCTTTTCCACAGATGCCGGCTTGTAGGATTTCGGTGTTTTTATTTTTCGCTTTGCCGTTGGCTCATTCGCGTTGATGAATAACCGGCTAATCGGACCATAGTTGAAAGGTGGCTTTCCCGTTATGCCTTTTTGATGCCCTTTTTCTATCGCACGCTCAATGAATGGTAATAGCTGCAATCCGAGCGTATTCAAATGACTGATACATTCTGATACCGACCACCGTCCCGGCTCCGGAGTCCACTTAAATTGCGACTCCGTTAGCGGATGTGTTAAATGAACAGCTTGCAGTTTAATACGTTGAAACTCGCTGATATAACTTTCAAGTTCTGGTATTAGCTGACTTTTCTGAGTATCCATAGTGGAGGATCCATTGATTGGAAAATTCTTATATGAAGGTATAACAATTCATTAAAGTATACTGATCATAAAAATATTTTTTGATATACGCGCTATGTGATAAGCCGGATTCATTTTAATCCCCCCATGAAGAATCAACTCTTTATTAATGATATAATACCACTTCTGAATTCGCTTATATTTTATGATCAGGCTCTTAGAGCCACCGGCAATTACGTAACCCCTCATTAAACCAAAATTAGTTATGATACCTAAAACAGCAGTTTACGCAAGCAGTATATGTATCCTGGTCGCAGCAGTTTGGTTCTTCCTGAATTCCAATGAACACGAAAACAAAGCCGATGCGCATGATATCACCGCTTTTACGATAGAATACGACAATGATGAAATTGAGTGGGGCGCTTGTCCCGAATTTATGCCTGAAAGTTGTGAGCTGGCTGTAATTCAGGGAAACCCGGAAGAGCCCAATGCAGACGTGTTATTCAAGCTTAAACCTAACACATCAGTCGAGGATCACTGGCACACTTCTGCTGAGCGTATGGTACTGCTTTCCGGAGAATTGGAAGTTGATTATGACGGACAAGATCCGGTAATGATGAACGAAGGCACATATGCTTACGGCCCGGCTGGTCTATCTCACGAAACCCACTGCCTGGATGAGGGCGACTGCATACTATTCATCGCATTTGAAGAAGCCGTGGATGCCATCTCTGTTGAAGATCAAGAACCTCCTGTATCTGCTTATTAGTGATTGTATAAAAACGCCAAGATCTGATTCGGAAGTTCTCTGTACTCGGTAATTCAGATGAAAGTTGTGTAGATAAGTAGGGACGCAATGCATTGCGTCCCTAACATTCATTGGCAGCCAACTCCCCAATTTTTCTTAATCTACTGAATTAACTTAATTACCTGTTGCTTCCAAATGGCATCAATCATGAGTTTTCTTTCAAACACTAGTAATCCCCCTATCAAATAAATGTTATAACAGCTACATCATTCCGGGTAAATCCATTCTTATTATCAGAGGCTACATTTCGATTGTTAAAAATGGTATTATCTCATAAAATCCGGATATAATTGGCACGGAAAAGTCCGGTAAAGTTGTTAGAGGAACCAAATACCGCCGGGATTGAAATTACCTTCGGCATTTGATGATTTTGCCAAAAATACACTTTAAACTTTGCTGTTATTTTTTTGAAGCGAGGTAGTCAAAATCATTTAGTTATCAACATTTCTGTATGTAACTAATTGATTTTGTAATTTCCGTCCCGGGAATAAGAGATTTAATTAATCCGATACAAATAGCAACAAAAAGTATTATCCAATATGAGTAGTGAAAGTAAATGCCCGTTCAGCGGCGGTGCTCAAAGAGAAGCTGCCGGCGGAGGGACACAAAACCAAGACTGGTGGCCCAATAAGCTTAACGTCAACATTCTTCGCCAGCACTCTTCAAAATCTGATCCCATAGGTGAAGATTTCGATTATGCCGAAGAATTCAAGAAACTGGATCTGGATGCCGTGAAGAAAGATCTTCATGAGCTGATGACCGATTCCCAGGATTGGTGGCCTGCTGACTATGGTCATTACGGCCCGTTGATGATCCGGATGGCCTGGCACAGCGCCGGTACCTATCGTGTGGTAGACGGCCGCGGCGGCGGTGGTACCGGAAATCAGCGATTTGCCCCGATCAATAGCTGGCCCGATAACGTAAACCTCGATCGTGCCCGACTTCTGCTCTGGCCGGTTAAGCAAAAGTACGGCCGAAGCCTCTCCTGGGGTGACCTTATGATTCTGGCCGGTAACGTAGCTCTGGAATCTATGGGCTTCAAAACTTTTGGTTTTGCAGGCGGTCGCGAAGATGTCTGGGAGCCCGAAGAAGATATTTACTGGGGTTCCGAAGGCGAATGGCTCGGAAGTCAGCGCCACACCCCGGATGGAGAACTTGAAGAACCCCTGGGTGCCGATCACATGGGATTGATCTATGTGAATCCCGAAGGTCCGGACGGAGAACCTGATCCCGCTAAAGCCGCTCATTACATCCGCCAGACATTCGCTCGAATGGCGATGAACGATGAAGAAACCGTAGCCCTCATTGCAGGCGGACACACCTTTGGAAAAACGCACGGCATTTCTACAGAGGATCATCTCGAAGCTGAGCCCGAAGCCGCTCCTATGGAAATGCAGAGTCTGGGGTGGAAAAACACCTACGGCAGCGGTAAAGGCGAACACACCATCACCAGCGGACTCGAAGGTGCCTGGACTGAAACACCTACCGAATGGACCAACAACTTTTTCAAAAACTTGTTCGAATACGAGTGGGAAAAGCATAAAGGCCCCGGCGGAAAGTGGCAGTGGAGACCCAAAGACGGTGCCGGCGAAGGACTCGTTCCGGATGCGCACGACCCGAACAAAAAGCACCAGCCTTTCATGCTCACCACTGACCTTTCTCTGAAGGTTGATCCGGAGTATGAGAAAATCTCCCGCCGGTTTTACGAAAACCCGGATGAGTTTGCCGATGTTTTCGCCCGGGCGTGGTTCAAGCTGACCCACCGTGATATGGGTCCGAAGGTACGCTACCTCGGCCCTGAAGTTCCGGAAGAAGACCTGCTCTGGCAGGATCCTATCCCTGAAGTTAACCACGAGGTGATTAACGATCAGGACATCAGCAAACTAAAGTCTGATATCCTTGCTACAGGATTATCAGTTTCTGAACTGGTTTCCGCTGCATGGGCTTCGGCTTCCACTTTCCGCGGATCTGATATGCGTGGTGGAGCTAACGGTGCTCGCGTGCGATTGGCACCCCAGAAAGATTGGGAAGTGAACAACCCTGAGCAACTGAAGAAAGTCCTGGATAAGCTTGAAGGCATTCAGAAAGACTTCAACAGCTCTCAGTCCGGTAATAAGCAGGTTTCACTGGCTGATCTTATCGTACTGGCCGGATGCGCCGGAATTGAAAAGGCTGCCAAAGATGCCGGTCATATTGTAACGGTACCTTTCACACCGGGTCGTGCTGATGCTACCCAGGATCAAACCGACGTGGAATCTTTCGGATGGCTTGAGCCTCCGGCTGATGCTTTCCGCAACTACTATGAGCCTAAGCATCAGACCACTCCGGAAGAGATGTTAGTTGATAAAGCACAACTACTGACACTGACGCCTCCGGAAATGACGGCACTCATCGGTGGTATGCGAGCACTGAATGCCAACTATGACAAATCCGACTACGGTGTTTTTACCGAACGTCCGGAAACTTTAACCAACGACTTCTTCAAAAACCTGCTTGATTTCAGCATCGACTGGAAAGCTACTTCTGAAAAAGAAGAAGTTTTTGAAGGTCGTGACCGGAAGTCCGGCGTGGTTAAGTGGAAAGGGACCCGTGCTGATCTCATTTTCGGTTCCAACACCGAACTGCGCGCACTTGCTGAATTCTATGCAGCAGAAGACGCCGAAGAGAAGTTCGTCAAAGACTTCGTCGCGGCATGGGACAAAGTCATGAATCTGGATCGTTTCGATCTCGATTAATCACTTTTTCGATACCTGAACTGGTATTGAAGTTTAAACTGAAGGGCAGCCTGATTTCGGGTTGCCCTTTTTTATTTTGTGGTGCATTTGTTTTTAGCCGCGGATGCACACGGTTAAACACGGATTGAAAGAACTGGTTAGATGGGACACAGCTTTTTAGTTGCAGTGATGCTTGGTTATGTTCACACCACCAATATTTCTTTGAATTTAGCAACTCGCTTTACCTCAATTACCATATTTACCTTAATCCCTAATTCCAAATCCGTGTATATCCGCGCAAATCCGCGGCTAAAAAAATCAATACGACGCAACCACCTCTAAATCCTCATCCAGATCAACCACGGCCATGCCGATACCTGCTGCCGACTCTTGCTCCGGATGCACATAGCGCAGATCGCGAATGAATACGCGCCAGCCCTCTTCTTTTTCGCGGACTTCGTAAGACGGGAACCGAATCCAGTTTCGCAGGCCTTGCACATCAGGTGATTCCAACGCCGCTTCCACGATATGATCAGGCGAGTCGATCGATATTGGTTCGCCGATAAGTTCAAAACTATCCGGGCGCATCCAGTTGATTTCAAACCGGTAATAATGATCATCTGAGGCCGCTATCCCGCCACGTCTCAACACCCGAGCCGGCAGCGGGTCTGCCATTGCTTCTTGAACCTCAATTCCGTCATCAGCAAGCTGGTTTTTCGCATGACTTACCGTCATTCGTGCCCCGGCAAACATAAAAGCGGAATAGAGAAGCGTTGCAATCAGCAGCATTAGAGCCAGCGGTTGCAGAGCATGTTGATACCATCCGGTCGATCGAATAATGATGATGGCTGTGACGCCAGTCACCCAAACCACCTTCGCAGCAAACGGTACCATATCGGCTGTTGTGACTAGAGCCGTTAGAGCTGTGCCCAGCAGAATCCAGCCGGTCATGCCGGGCCATGAAGTGGTTCTCGCTAAAACAACTCCGGCACCGGTGAGCAGCCAAAACCACGGATCAATGATGAATAGGGTGTCTCCGTAGAACCAGGTGTCATCAAACGGCATTAGCAGTCGTACGCCATAGGTATTCAACCAATCCAACAAGGGATGACTCCAAACGCCAAGAAACGCAATTCCCAGGAGCATTAGAGGACGCATGGGAGGATTTATCCCATTTGCTTCAAGTCGATTTCGGTAAAGCTGCCATCTCCGCAAAAGCCGGTCGAGCCCAAGCATCAAGCCTGTTAGCAAAAACGGCCAGACCAGTATTGCCAGGATGCCGTGCGTCCAGCCGCGGCGTACCTCAAGAGCGTAATCCGAGCTGATCAGCATGGCTATGGCATCAACATCTGGAATATTGGCGCCTATGATAAGTGTGGTAGTAGCCAGTGCGGTTTTCCGCTTGAGTCCGGCTTCGGCCATGGTGGCACCGAAGAGCGTATGCGCGATTGGGTCCATAAATATTGCGGGGGAGTAGAGCTGATTATTGTATCCTCGCTTTTACGGATTCAAAGGTACGAAATTTTTGATGGCAATTAGTGCTCTTTAGAAAACTCAATAATGCCATTTGAAAACAACAGGTAATTAAGGTAAATCAGTGGATTATGAAATATTAGATAGTTTCTGCCAATGAATGTTAGGGACGCAATGCATTGCGTCCCTATGTATCTACCCGATCTTAATTCATGAATTACCAAATATACTGAACTATCCGGATCAGTTATTGGCATTTTCTTACAGACACTAATTAGAAAACACTTACAGGAAGCTTTACACAAAGTCAGTTCAACAAATCCTTCTGGTAATTGATTATCTATCAATAAGTTGATACCATGTTTACTAAGGTGTAACACAAATTGATATACAATACTATGACCAATCAAAATGAAGCTCATGGATGGTTGCGGGTCATTTCACGACTTGGTATGCCAACCGGTATTTTTACCATTGTGATGTTTCCGATGTTCATTCTGGTCATTGTGATGCAAACCGATATGGATCACTTTGCCCATGAATTGTTGGCTGCCGCCGATAACCTGTTGATTTACCGGCTCTATACTTTCCTGGAAGTAATCGTCTTTACGATGATCATGATCGTTACGGTAGCAATGGGGTACTACATCCGCACGCACTACCCTGTAGCCGGCTCGATTGTAATCTTACTCGGATTTGGCCTGATTGCCGGAGTTCTCACCAACTTTGAGCGCCTCGGTGCCATCGGTCGGCTTGCTGAAGTTTACGACGGAGGACAAATTGGGAATGAAGACCTGGAGATGCTAAGCTTTGTGAGCTACAGTATCCATCAATCCCATTTTTTGATGACCTGGTTTATGCAAGCGCTGGTTGCCGGTGTCATAGCGTATAATGCACGCAGCATCGAAACGATACCGGGATATCTTGCAAACTGGTTTATCCTGCCCGCAATTACCGGAACCCTACTGACGATCGGCTCAGCATTTTCGGCACCTACGGAGCTCCTGCTGCTCGTACTGCCCATCCATGTCACCTTCGGTGTCGGCGCTCTTTGGATTGTTGCATCGCGATGGGCATCAGGCCAGCTTAAAGCTGCTTAATGAGAGCTGTCAACTATATAGGTAACTAAGGTTCGAGTGATTAAGAAAATTTGGAGCATGACTCTGATGGTTGTTTAAAACCGTTAATAAGTGCCTGTAGGAAAAGAGTTAGTGTCGTAGGAAAAAGCCGGAACTCCACTATGCCCAAGGAATTCCGGCTTTCTTTTTAAACCCTTAGCACCCCGCGAAATCCTCTTGCCGCAAAATAACTTTCTGCACCATTATGATAGATGAATACGCGGCCAAAACGGCAATCACCAAACAGCGCTCCGCCCTGGGCTCTGATTTTATCGGGTGTTTTCAGCCAGCTTGAGGTTTTTGTATCAAACGGTCCGAATTTTTGTAATTCCAGATACTCATCCTCCGACAGCAGTTCAATACCAAAGTCAGCGGCCATATCCACCGCATTGTGTTCCGGTTTATACTTTTTTCTTGATTCAAGTGCTTCCCGATCATAACACAAGCTTCTGCGACCTTCCGGAGTTTCGGGTGAGCAGTCGAAAAAAAGATATTCTCCGGAGCTCCTATTCAAGCTGACCACATCCGGTTCGCCTCCGGTTTCCTCCATCATATATAGTGACCATAACTTTTCCGGATTTTGCTCAAGCTTTTGCTGAATATGTCTCCAATCAAGACTCCGATGCCGCTCTATATGTGTTTCAAAACGATTCTTCAGCACTGTGAGAAGGTCTTGACGAGCTTCAGGATTCAACTCTTTATGGCGTGTCATCTAATCGAACTTTTTTTTGTAAAGTTAGTACAAATACTGAAGACAATACCACAAATAATTTGCTAACTTACTTGAAGCTGATACTCCCGGCTTCCGGTATTTCAAATTCCGGACTCTGCCAGCATCGCATCTTTCGACCCCGAGTGATCACAAAAAAACTAAAATACTTATCATCATGAGAGCATATAGACGCCCCTCTAATCCCAACAGAGTTATCATCTGGATACTATCCGCAATCTTTGGTTGTGGAATATCGATATTCATAAAACCCGGCGAGTCTTCTGCCCAGCAGTTCATTGCAGAAGTTGAAACCGGTGGTCTGTGGTTCAGCAGAAATGATGTCCGAATACCCAATGAGGAAGGAACATTGTTTGATATGACCACTTTGACAGGCACAGATCCGGCTCCGTTCCTCAGACTCAGGTTAAACCTGATGCTAGGTGATCGACATCTGCTCCGGGTTCTTTATGCCCCGGTTGAAGTCAGCGGGTCGGGCCAATTTGAGCAGGAAGTGTTTTTTGAAGAAAGCACTTTCCAACCCGATATCATGACCGAAGGGACCTATCAGTTTAACACCTACCGACTTACCTACCGGTATATGTTCCTGGATAGCCGACCATGGAGGCTGGGGGCAGGTGCTGCCGTGCTTGTTAGAGATGCCGAAGTTAAACTCGAACAGGAAGAGCTAACCGAGCGTAACACCGATCTTGGAGTGGTTCCGCTGGTCCATCTTTTTGCCGAACGGTATTTGACCGAGAACTTCTCTTTGAGTTTTGATGCTGAAACCCTTGCAGGTCCACAGGGAAGAGCAACCGATGCTGCCATAGCTGCCAATTTTGCAATCTCCAACCCCTTATCATTTAACATCGGATACCGGGTGATCGAGGGAGGAGCCGATGTGGGTGAAGTTTATAACTTCGCCTGGATCAACTTCGGTTTTATCGGTATTACCGGTTCGCTGTAGGAATAAAATTGCATTTTTAACCTGGCCCTGCCAAAAATAAATCCTTACAAATGTTTCAGGTTTATCATTACAGCTTTAGATGTGGTGGTGTATTAACTTATAATTTTGCTTAATTCATTTTTTCCAAAAAGCTCTTTATCACCATGTAGATGAAAACTCTTCTTCCATTTTGCATGCTACTGATTACAATTCTCAGTGCCTGCACCAATCCGGAGCGGATCTTTAAGCAAGAGTTGGATGAATTATCTCAAGTTTCTTATAACAGATACAACACAGAGCAATTGAAGGATAAAAAGGAGTTTTTAAACCCATTCCGGATTGAAATCGACCCGATGGAGCGGCTTCTTTTGATCAACATTGAAAATGATCCCGACAGCTTATACATCGGATTTGAGCCGCAGGTTTTTGATGATGATATTAATGGGAAAGGACTTCTGATTATAGCCTGGAGAACCGATGGAAAAGTGGATGTCTATCACCAGCCAACCTTAAGCCCCGACCCTGATAAGTTTGATATCGCAGGAAAGGGACTTGCGAACATCGTCGAAAGAGAGCTTAAAGATGCCTATTTCGAAGTTACCGAACCCGGCGCGCAAGCCCGTGCGGAATTCCGTGATATTCACAACCGACTCATCGAATTACATCTAACAGAGTACAACAACAGAACCCGAAAACCATTCGGACTTTTGGCACCTATGGGAATGGCTGCAGAAAACCCATCAGCCTTGCCTTTGGTCTTACTTCACGATTTTTACTTTGTGAGACGCAGCAATACCGAACTATCTGTCCGAATTGATGGTCGCGAACATAAACCCGACACCCTGCCAATGCCCATCGACTTTTCGCGAATGTACTTTGCCCGTTACAGCCCGGACCCCGTAATTACCACGCTCAATCCTGCATTTGACGGTCGAATTTCACCTACTCCCCTTGATGAAGGCGATACCCTCGATTATGATGATCATCAATTTACGTTTTCTTTGCATCAGGGGAGACCTGAATTGCAGCGTCTTTCCCGAAGTATTGGCGATCATACCATCGCACTCGATTTTTCCCCTTCGTTTCCTAATCTCCTGGAATTTTACGGTAGCGAAGCCGCCGGGCAGTTTGTAATTACCGTAGATCCCTCAATCGGAGAAGTGCGCGGAGAATACAAAGTAACACGAACAAACAATCAATTTATGGTTGAGATGATCCCTTCAGGAGGATGGGAACCCAATGAGCGTAAACTTTCACTGAGATTTCTATACCGAGTGGTACCAACTTTCAAATCCTGGCCATCGACCTACCGGTGGACGGCGTCGATTGAATATTATAATGATGATGATGAGCAGTATTTGATGAAATCCAATTGGGAGAGAACAGAACGGGATTAGAGGTGTCCATGTAGATAGGAATCCTGAAATTCTCTCAGAACAAGTAAGTTTTGGAAGTAATTCTAAAAATCCGCTTATTGGAGTCAATCTGTCAAAACCTGTACTCGGGGATTAACCCATTCCTCACCAAATCTTTACACTAATGTCATGCCGCATCACGATTTTCCTGATCACGATAATCGCCCTCACTGCAACGGCCTGCAACAGTCCGGATCAGGAAGCCGATAAAGCCGAAATCCGGGAGCTGCTTGACCGGTTTCTGGAAGGTGCCTCTACAAACGATGCCGAAATGCATGACCGCTTTTGGTCGGATGATCTCATTTACACCAGCAGTGCCGGTGAACGCTATGGCAAATCCACCATCATGGAAGGCATGGAAAACGGCAGCCAGCCTGACCTCGACGAACCCACACCGGCCTACAGCGCTGAAGAGGTTCAGATCAACCTCTATGGAGATACTGCCGTATTGGCATTTAAACTGGTTGCCGAAACAGAGGCGGATGACCGGGACGAATTCTGGAATACCGGCACTCTGGTCCGCCAGGATGGTGAATGGCGAACTGTGGCCTGGCAGGCGACAAAGATACCATAAATGTAGTCTCATCAACTTTAAGTTCTACAGGCACTCAGTGTCCTGGAAATATTAGCTTGAGCTTATAACTCACTCCTACAAGATCACGGATTATTCATTTTCTATTTGATCGCTTTCAAAAAGCTGCGTACTTCTGCGTTAAAATGTTCAGGTGATTCTTTGTGAACTACATGGCCAACTCCTTTCATGACAACAAGAGACGACGTTGGTATTTCCGCGTGAAGTTCCTTTGCAATGTTTAAAGGAGAACGCTGATCGGCATCTCCATAAATCAGAAGAGTTGGCACTTTAATTTGTGGCAGCACGTCACGTAAATCTGCCTCAGCAAAAGCCTGAAGCATTACCCTCATTCCTGCCGGATGAAAGTCCTTCATTTCCTCTGCAGTCTCTTTAATCACCGCAGGTGATAGACTCATTAAACAGTGTAGGCAACCAGGCTTCTATAACCTGCGTTGGTGGTAAATCAGATTGCTGAAGCCCTTTTTGAAGACGATCTTTTACAGCAGCAGCCGGTAATGACCCGGCCCATCCGGCATAGGCTGAGGCAAGTATCAGTGACCTGGGAACATCCGGATACCTGCGGTAGAATTCCAGAGCAAGTCCACCTCCAAATGACAACCCAAGGATATGCGGCCGGGTTATATTAAGTTTATCAATTAACTCAGCCAAACAATCTGCAAAATCGGATAGCCGGTACCCCTCAGGAGGATCTGATGACCGACCGCATCCGGGAGCATCCCAGGCCATAATCAAAAATTCATCAGAGAATGCATTCAGTTGTTCCTTCCAGCTACGACTATCACTCAAAGCTCCGTGCAAAAGAACCAGCGGAGTACCTTCACCTCTACACTGGTATGCAACCCGCATACCTTTGATTCTGAACTCTTCCATCATGTTAAATTATTAGTAAACCAGAATAGCTACTTCGTGTTTATAAAAAAAATCAAAATGCCCTGATATCTTATTCATTTCTGCTTGTACCATTCCATCAACTCGGCTCTTTGCTTTGCAGTGTGTTCCACGACACGTGTCCAGTCAGCATCACCACGGTTTTTTCATCAAATTCTAACCTTTAACAGCGAACTAAAAAGTGTAGTCATACTTCAACATAACTGCCCGGTGCTCAGAAAGCGGGAGGGCTGGTTGCATCCGGTCCCGATCGGCATTCATGGTTTCGTTGAAAACCGCATAAAAATTATTTCCGTCTCTGGGATTATATCTGAAGCGCAGGTTGAGAATGCCGAGGTCATCGGCACTGTTAAATTGCACGAAGGAAGAAAAGGTAACTCTGGGATTAAAGGTCAGCTCCGTGCGAAAGCGCGTAATTTGAGCTGTTAACCTCTGTTCCCGTTCTGTGAAATCAATATGATTGAATTGGTAAAAGAAATTGAAGTTTACATATTTCGAAGGATCCCACACCGGTTGTATGCCTGCTGTAAAACGGTTTCCATCAAAAAATCCGCCACCACTGACATTAAAGACTGCTCTCAGTGATCTTCCTCTGGGGGTATGATAAACAACTTGTGCTTCCGGGAATTGATATCTGCCAGCAGGCACCATCACATCATCTGAAAGTTGAAAAGACTGAGGAATAAATTCCGTTATATAGGACGCTCTGGCTGTAGCAAAATCTCCGCGTCGCCAGGTTAACTCTATTGAGGGACCATACTCGGAGGTCTCAAGACTGTGATCATCATTTCTCAGATAGAGCGCACCGTTCAAAGAAGCCCGAACTCTTTGCAGAGGTGAATTCCTCTCAGGCTGCCAGCCCCAGGATATCCTTTCACCAAAGCGCATGTAGTTATTTCGAAGCTGAAAACCCATCACGGGCAGATA
>SLJN01000175.1 GCA_007135115.1 Balneolales bacterium | reverse complement strand
CGATCAGGGCGAAACCGGAGAAGGCGCCGGCGGGCCTTTGGAGTTGGGGTGAGGTGTTTAGTATTTCAAGGATTTTTTGCCACGGATTTACGCGGATCTGCCGGTAGTCGGACAAGTTGCACGCGGATTTTTTTGATGATGCAAAATCAAGACCGTAGCTTGGTGGAAGGCGAGATCGAAATTTTAAGCATCAGATGATAGAATACGTCGCAATCATTGGATTAAAGGCATCATTAGTGTAGCGACAAGGCATGTCTTTTGTCTCTACGATGAGGCAAAGATGGGCGGCAGTATGCTATAATAGGCATTAGATCCAAATAAAAAAAGCCGGCCCAAATATCTCATTCAGGCCGGCTTTGAATATCAGCTAATGAAAGGCTAAAAACTTACTCCTCAGTTATCTGAGTTTCAGCTTCAATGCCTTCATCTTCGTCCATTTCACCTTTGTGCTTCACGTAGTAGTCAAGCCAGACGGCCCAGCGGGTCCAAAGGTCGAGCAGAGTTTCTTCGGCGGACGGACCGTGTCCCTCGTTCGGGTACATGTACATGGCGGCATCTTTGCCGAGGCCGTTCAGAGCATGGATCAGGCGGCGGGAGTTGGTAGGCCAGGTTCCCACGTTTTGATCTTCATCTCCGTGATACATGAGCAAAGCACCGTTCATCCGCTCCGCATAGAGCATGGGAGACATGGTGAAATAACGCTCCCGGGCTCTCCAGATATCGCTGCGTTCCCGCTGAAAACCGAGCGGAGTAAGGGTACGATTATAGTTTCCGTTACCCGCGATTCCGGCACGGAAGAAGGAAGTGTGATTCATAGCATTGGCGGTTCCGAAAGCGCCGTAGCTGTGTCCGCCGGCAGCAAGACGATCGCGATCGATGTAGCCCATGCGGTCCACTTCATCAATAACAGCCGTGAAATTGTTGACAACATCCATGATGAAGTTATCGTTGGGCGTACCCTCGGTTGCTATGATCGGGAAATCAGGGCGTACGACCGCATAGCCGTGCTTCACGAAGATTTCCGGTGAGCGGGGAAAGATATTCGGAAAGGAGTTTTTGTTGTAATTCCGGTAGGTATCGTGCAGATCCTCTTCTGTATCATACTCTCGCGGATAGTGCCAAATCAGCGCCGGAAGCTCTTCTTCACCATCATAGTCAGCAGGCAGGGTGATTTCCCCGTAGAACGTTATGCCATCCGCCCGCTCAATTTCAAAGCGTTCACGCTGAGCTCCGGTGATTTCAGGAGAGAAATCAACATTGTCGGTCAGCTGCGTGTACTCTTCGTCTGAACGGCTGAACAAGTAATTGTCGGGGATATCTTCAGCGGACTGCCGGCGGAGGACAAGCTCATCGAAGCTGTCGGACAGCGGATCGACCACCTGCTCGTACATGTCGCTGCTGCTTTCGAAGATGCGGTCTTTATCACCGGATTCGATTTCCACACGATCAACAAACGGACGCGGAGCCTGCTCTTCAGGATCTTCGTCGTACTTGGTGCCGCTTAGGTAAACCTGATCGTCATAGATGCGTACTGATCGTACACCCAGATCGGAGCTGCCGTGCATCAGGTTGCCGGGGTCGGCGTAGAAATCATCCCGGTCGTATTCGTAAATGGTGTGCTTGGTATCGGGGTCAGCAAGTTCCACTGCAAAAAGGTGCTCCTGACTGCCCTGTCGGTGGGTGATGAACAGGGTTTCAGCATCTTCAGAATAGGAGAGGCTGTGGATTTCGGAATCGCTTGTGTAGATGACTTCCTGGCTGTCATCATCAAAAGGAGGCAGCCACTGAACGACTTCATAGCCTTCTTCCTCGTCGTTTTCATCTTTCCCGTTGTCGCCGTCATCTTCGATGTCGTCATTTTCCTCTTCATCTTCACCCGGTTCTTTGACAAAGCTCAGGCCTTCACCGTCTGGGCGCCAGGCGATTTGAGACCGCCCGAAATCTTCGGTAGTAGTGGAGTCGGGAATGCCTTTACGCGGGGCACGTTCAATCAGCGTAACCAGATCTTCACCTTGCAGATCCCAGATAGATTCGGTTGAACCCGTCATACTGACCGGTACGATATAAGGAAACGGCGTCTCATAGGTAGTCACACGCATGTGCTCGCCATCCGGGGCTACATCCAGGCTGCTGATGATATCCGGCTCGCCGATGTGTTCCTGCTGACCGGTGCTGACATCCATGCGGGTGAGCTGACCGGTGGTATAATACTCTACAAGTTCTTTTTCATAAGGGTTTTCCAGCAATGATTGGTAGGTTCGCAGCTGATTACGATCCTCCGTAGCCACTCTTACCTGAGGCTCTGTCGGCGTATCCGATTCTTGGGGCTTGCTCATCCGATTTTCAGGACGTGTGACTGCATAGATATAGTCGCTGTTACCGGACCACTGCAGACCGGTGTATGCGGTTGGCAGGGCTGGCTGATCGGTCAATCGCGTGGCCTCGTTCGCCTCAATGTCATGAACATAAACATGCGATTCAGTTTCGTAGTGGGCGAAGTAACCGATTTTACTTCCGTCGGGAGACCAGCTGGTGCCGGTAATTCGGGTTCCTTCAGGCGTATTCAGATCGGTGACCGATCCGTCGCGGCTGTCGATGATTTGCAGACCAACGGTGGTGCTCGTCGACATGAAGCGCATGCGTTCGGCTTCAGGGTCGATTTGCATGCCGCCGAGGTTAATGTGTTCTCTTGCCAGATCCGGCAATTGCGGCAGCCCGCTGTCAACTGAGTTGAGATAATAATTACCGGCAGGGTCGAGATTCGACAAATTTACATTTTCGTGGCGGGGAGCCAGAATAACATCTTTTATATGATCCGGCGGAGTCAGAAATTCTTCAGCTTCAATAGCTGATTTGTTTATTGGTTCAACCGGATCTTGTTGTGCCTGGGCGGGTTCGGCTGTACCGCATCCCATCAGCCAGACCAATGATCCAAACAGGAGTACATTACGCGTCATAGAGTGTGATTTTTTGAATGAATACAATATTCCAGAGGGCAATCGTAGTCCCATCCGGACTTTCCAACACTGCGAGGAAAGTTAGGAAATTATAAACAAAATGCCGTTGAATTTGACGCAGTCTTTGTGGGACCGTTCTGCATTAGATGGAATTCTTTTATATTTGCATTGATGGATTAAATATTGGTTCCGTAGCTTCTTTATTTTAAAAACCCTTTGACTTCCCCTTAATACCATGACTCTGCTCCGGAAAGAGGCTATACTTATTTGTACCTATAACCGACCGGAACCACTCAGGAAAACCCTGGAGGCCATATCCGGCTGCCGGATGCTACCTGAGCATTTGGTAATTGTTGATGGAAGTGACAAAGAACAAAGGCTTTCGGAAGAGACTATTCGTGGTCACCTGAATCGGTCGGATGTCACGCTGCACTACCGTACGAGTCCGGCTGAAGCGAGTCTACAACGTGATGCAACTGTTTCAATAATTAAAGACCAGGCCGAATTGTTGCACTTTTTGGATGATGATGTCTCCCCGCACCAGGGTTATTTTGAAGCAATCAGCAGACACATGCGTGAACATCGCGATTGTGTAGCTGCCGGAGGGATCATCCTGCCTTTGGGAAAATTACCATCGGAGATACGTTTTTTGGAGAAGTTATTTCTGCTAAATAGTGTCAAACCGGGAAGGTGGCTACGTTCCGGCTTTACTTCCGAAGGTCAGGCTCGGCGAGATTTGACCCGAAAAGCCTACACTGAAGTCGAGTGGCTTTCTCTGTGCAGTCTAACCGTTCGAAGTGAAGTAGCAAGTCGCTATCCTTTTGATCCCAATTTACAAAAAGCTACGAGGGATGATGATCTCGATTTTTGCATCCGGATTGGTCGAGAAGGCGAAATGCACACGGTAAGCTCTGCCTTAATCACCCATAGGAAGGATAGTGGAGATCGGGATGAAGTCCGGCGATTCGTTAATCTGATTCGCAACCGCTATTATTTGCTGCAAAAACATCGCCCGGGCTACCTATCCGCCTTGTTATTTCGATGGGCTATGATTGGTAAAATGCTTGCGCTTATTAGGAACGGACCGGAAGGAAGGGCGAAGGTTATTGGGATGTGGCGGCGAAATAATGCTCCTAATTCTCATTGAAAAGTGTTCCGATCAAGGTTTTATCTACCACAGCTAAACTACGTATCAAACTCATATCAAATTCGAATCAAATACGTATCAAGTTCGAATATTTACGACTGTGATACCTGTTTGATCCGAGTTTAACCTAATGATGAGACCTCCTGACTCTGAAGAAACTGGCACTCTGATTGATTGGGTACTTTCTTATGTGTGGGTTAGATCCGAACAAAATTAAATCAAGAGTCGAAGTGAAGGTTTTAATCACCAGTTTACACCCGCCACACTGTGGGGATAAGGCATGCCTTGTCCCTACAATATTACGCTGCGAATTTGGGTACGCTGCGAATTTGGATTTTGAATCAGAAAAAAACCGTGTATAACCACGTAAATCCGCGGCATAAAATCCTGATTGGCATATTCATTGATGAGCTAAACAGTGATAATATATCATCAGCCTTTTTCATACAAATCCCCCATGAAATTATTTACCCGGCATATTTGGTGGTGGCTCTTGCTATTAGCAGGAACCGTTGCGGTATCAATCATCACTTCTCAGGAAATTACAGCAGAAGGACTCTTTTCAAGTGTATTGGGGCATTTTGCCTTTGCAATCGGGGTCGCTTTGATCCCCTGGCTGTTTTACCGGCTTTTCGGAAATCCCTTAACCACTGAGCAGATGATGGCAACCATAACCGTAGGCTGGCTTATTCTGGCTGTTGCAAATCTGGCAGTGATGCCGTAATCATCCCAAAAAATCCCTGCTGAATATTTACATCAATATCGGTACATTTCCGGCGGAATTTTAAACTGATAGCACAGAAAATATATGAAGGGTGTAATTCTTGCCGGCGGTACCGGGTCGAGGTTGTTTCCGCTTACGAAGGTGACCAACAAACACTTGTTACCGGTCGGAAATCAGCCGATGATCTATTATCCCATTCAAAAGCTCGTGGAATGTGGTATTGAGGAGGTGCTGATCGTTACCGGAACCGAACACATGGGAGATGTGGTCAACTTGTTGGGCTCCGGGTGGGAGTTTGGGTGTAAGTTTACCTACAAAGTACAGGATGAAGCCGGTGGTATCGCCCAGGCTCTGAGTCTCGCTGAGCATTTTGCTTCCGGAGATCCGGTTACGGTGATTCTCGGGGATAATATTTTTAAATCCTCCCTGAAGCAGGCCGTTCAAAGTTATGATGGCCAAGGTGCCAAACTTTTAATAAAAGAGGTGCCCGACCCGCAACGGTATGGCGTGGCCGAGATTGAAGGGGATCACATTTTATCAATCGAGGAAAAACCGGAAAAACCAAAATCCAACTACTGCGTTACCGGCGTATATATGTACGATGCCAAAGTGTTTGATTATATCAAAACACTGACACCTTCCCGGCGTGGCGAGTTGGAGATCACCGATGTGAATAATCAGTACATCCGGGATGGAGAGT
>SLJN01000318.1 GCA_007135115.1 Balneolales bacterium | reverse complement strand
TATCGTGAATATTCGCCATCACTTTAATCCGCAAAACGCTGTCCATAAGTTTTTTGGTCAGCTCCGGATCTTCGGCTTTGTAGGCTTGTAGCTGCATCATGCTCGACACCACCGCCAGGTTGTTTTTGACGCGATGATGGATTTCTGCTAACAGGATTTCTTTTTCCTTTAGAGATTCCCGGATTTCAACTTCTCTGACCTGTCGTTCCTCATCGGCGAACACCTGGGCAACCTGATCTGCAATAGCCTCGGCAAACATAATCTCATCCTGCTCCCAAACCCTCGGTTTTCCCAAAACATTATGGCCTACCAGCCCCATCGGAGACCCCGACATGTGGATACTGTTATCCAGCAAAGCGCCAATATTTTGGGATTTTATAAAATCATCAATCAACCCTTCTGTGCGATCATCGGCGTAAACATCACTAATGGCTATAACCCGGTTGTTTTTGATCTCTTTGTAATAGTTGGGATATTTATAGATATCGATGACATGCCCCACCATCTTTTGATAACTACCGTTATCGTAACTACAGATGCAACGCATTTTTTCATCCTCAATCAACCAAATATGGACTTCATCCACATTGAGGGTATTGGCTGAAATGCGGGCAATGGTTTTGAGTTTGGTTTCAAGGTTCGATTTGGCAAGATCCTTATCCGTCGCAAGATAGGTGATGGTTTCCCGCTGCTTTTGAGCTCTAAGCTCGGCCTGTTTAACTGATGTAATATCGGTTACAATCCCGCCGATAGCGTTTTCCAGCCCCGGCACGTTATTGAGCGGAAACTTATTAGAGAAATAAAACCGCATCCCCGATGGAGTAGACACCCAACTCCGATCTACCATGGGTTTGCCTGTTTCAATAATTTTTCGGTCTTCAGCTGCCGAATGAAAAGCCTCTTTTTCATCAAATAAGTCAGCTGATGTTTTGTTTTGCATTTCATCCTGGCTGAGACCAAAAATCTGAGCAAACTGCTCATTCACCAACTTATACCTTCCTTGAGCATCTTTTACAAATACCAGCGACTCGGTATTGGCAAGGATGGCTTCGAGCAATCGTTTACTTTGTTCCGATTTTAGCTGTGCTTTTTTTCGATGATCGATATCCTGCGTACTTCCATAGACCCGAACGCACTTGTTTTCGTGGAACTCAGCCTCTCCGACCGCACGGATCCAGCGCTCGTTACCTTTTCGTGTAATAATTTCCAACTCCAGATCAAAAGCCTCGCCCTCCTGAACAGCCCGGTTTACAGCATCTGTAACTAATTCTCTGCTTTCCGGTTTATAAAAGTTTAAAGCCGCTTCAAGCGTGGGTTCGTAATCATCATCAACCTCATGCAGCTCTTTGGTAATAGAGGACCAATATAATGTATCATTGGGGACGTCCAACTCCCAGGTCCCCATTCGTGCCAGTTTATATGTTTTGTAGAGCAGCCCTTCAGTCTTTTTAAAATCAGTGACATCCTTGGCTATAGCCTGCACTCCTTCGACCCGGCCATCAAAGATCAAAGGGATGTTGGTAATGCTTAATATCCTTCGGTTACCTTTAAAGGTGCGACCGTGTACTTCGTATTTTTTTATAGCTCCATTGATAACTTCATTAAATGTTTTGTTTACCTTATCCACATACTCCGGCTCCAGAAAGGCTTGATAATGCATGCCTTTTAGTTCTTCTTTCGAGCATTGCGCCCGCTCAGCCATCGCCTCATTTGCCTCTTTTATGAACCCCTTTTTATCCAACCAAAACATGGGGTCCGGGTTGTTTTCGAAAATGGACCGGTAATGCAGCTCTCTATGATTTAATGAATCCCGGATTCTAAATTTGTCGTAGTTAACCTGTATTATTTCAGAAATTTTTTCGAGCAGTTTTTTCTCCTCACTGAAAAATGCAGCATCAACCTGTTTTGGGGAACTTATAACCACCGTGATTCCCCCGACTTTGCGCGCCTCCGAGTTGATTTCTGTCGAAAGGCCAACCGGTAACTCTTTATATCCCGGTGTTTGATAAACCTTGTTATCAATTTCAACTTGTGCTTCGGTATTAGCGGGCGCATAAAACCCGGAAGGAATGATCGATACCACTTTCTGCATGAGTTCATCAAACGAAGATCCCTCGTTCTGAAACACATCCAAAATTTCATACAAGCAGCTCATCTCTTTTAATCGCTCCGAATACTGATGAAGAACTTCATCACGCGAATCTGCTTCGTAATAGTGCTCAGTTTTCAAACTTCGGGCATAGGTATTCAAAACATTACGAAGCTCTTTCTTGCTTTCAATGCTCAACTCATCTCGATCAAGCTCCTTCAGCAAATGATCTATTTTCTGCGAAAGCCTCTTATTCTCAGATTTACTTGATTTCATCCTGCTTACCCGTTCCAGCTACCATAAAATTTTTCTATCTACCTGTTCTCTAATACTTAAATGTAACCCTGTCAGATAATAATAGGGCATTATACAGCAGTCCACAACTTCATTTGGATTGCAAATATTTCAAATGATTCAGCTTTGCAATCCTAAAGGATAATTTTAAAATCAACCTATCTTCTGCTCTCTTTTTTCCCGGTTGTGCTCAAAACATTCCTGCAACCAACGCATTAACTTGGTTTTGGTCGAGCGTACCGATCCTTCGGTCATGTCAAGGGCATGAGATACTTCCTTCGGCGAGTAGTTGGGGTATTTCATCACAAAAAGCAAAAAAAGTCGCGGACGGCGATTCAATTGCTTAATACAGTTTCGGATGATTTGCTTGTACTCATCCTCGATCATACTCTCCACCTGGTCGGCAGGGTTGACTAAACTCTCATTTACTTCATCCTCATCAATTGATTCATATCGGCTTTCGGTTTTCATCATCCTGAGGTAATTATTCCGGGCCGATACTAATAGATAGTTGAGCAAATCCTGGCTGATCTGAGTTTTTTCGTCTTCAACCCGGCGGCATAGTTCTATGAAGGCATTATGTGCCGCCTCTTCCGCAATTTGGTGAGAAGCCCCGGTAACCGCCTTAACGTAGGAAGTAATTTTCGGCAATAATTCCGCAGAAAAATGACTTAAGCGTTGTTGATCATTACTCTGAACAGCCCTGGCAAATGTCTTGTAATCAATCATGTATATAAGGGGTAGGACAAATCAGTTTTGTCTTTCACTTTTTGCAAATACCGGAAACTTTGTTTTTCAGCTATTGAATATCTCCCCGACGTACATTGCTGCAATTCGGGAAATATTCGGCAACTAACCACAAGTGATAAATCAAGTACAGTGAAATGAAACGGGGTTAATGGGATACTGGTAAATCTGAGAATCAATGTAATAAATTTGGCTACAGCATTCAGATTAAATCTGCCTAAATCTTTTAAATATTTTTACAATCAGTGCTTCTTTGCTACCTGAACGCAAACACTTTAAAAAACCTTAATCTATTGAATCTCATAAGATTACAAATCATCATAAAAATTTTTCCAAAAAACTTCCACAAAAATGATTCACATTTTGATAGAAAATGACTCCCTTAGGTGTAAGCATACTTAACCCATAACTAAACCTTAATGAATTATGCGTACTTACATAGCCAAACTCAGCACCATTTTCACTGTTTCTTTCGCCCTTTTAATCGCCGGATGCAGCGGCATCACCGACGGAAACCTTGATGAAGAGCCCGAGTCCACGACCTTCGATATTTCCACAACCGATTCCGGTGATAACAATACGGTGGACCCGCAGAATGATGATTCGGAGCCACAGCCAATTCATTATGAGCGAGACATATATGAGGAAGTAGACGAGGATGATGATGGAGATGACGATTAATTATTAATTTTAAAGCTAACTTTTTCCTCTGTTGCAATTCTAATTATCTTGCTGTTGAAATACCCCTCTCAACAGCAGCATGATTAGTAGATTATTTAAATGCCTCATAGTAATATTGACGGTAGGTCCACTTTGGGGGCCTACCGTTCTTGCTGAATCTCGCTTATCCGATGGTGAAAAAGAAGCTATACATTGGTTTTTGTATAAAGCGAATCAGGAAGGACGATCGGAAAAAGCAGCCACACACCTTTTAGAACTAATTCCTGAAAAAAAACTTAACTATTATAAGTCTTATCTGGCCAATTTCGAAGACTTATACAGCACTGAGATTGAATTCACTAAGTTCTTTGATGAAGTTATTCTCGAATATGGATTAGAGGGACTGTTAATTTACCACCTAAACGATTTATCAAGTAAAAGGCTGGATACATTCGAAAGTAATCACAGCTTAAATGACCGAACAAAGCTTTTCATCCAAAAATTTGAGAGTGACTCACTTGAGGACTTAAAACTCGACCCTCAAGACTTAAATACCGGAATACTCCTTTTAGACCATCCTGATTATCATATTCCTCTTCAGAGTCAAATTTCACAACTATTCAATACTTGGAATTCTAATAGTGCCGAATACTCAGGTATAAAAGATGGCCTATTAGCCAGTTATTTCATAAGGGCTTTTTACATAAATCAAGACTTTTCCAAGATGAAAAAGGCTTATGATAGCAATGCTATTCAAATGACCTTACCGATCAATTTTATATTAGATACTTATTCTGCTCTTTTTTCGGCTTCCCTTGAAAGAGGGCAGTACGAATTGCTCTTAAACGCCTACAGAGAAGGATTAAAGCCGCACATAAAACACTTTAGCTCTCCAGTTAGAAAAGCTGACATTTTATTAACCTACTCAATCGGTTTATTTCAAGTTGGAAACATCCACGATGCCCATGACGCCCTCGAAGATTTGGGTACACTAATTGAAGACGACTCCACTAACCTGAAGCGTTACTTCCCTTATTATTTTAATGACCTGGGCGTTGTCTATCATAGACTTGGCAGATATAATGAATACCTTGACCTGCAATTACAAGCATTAAATTATGCTCGGGAATATGATAATCCGGAAGTTAAGCTGCACTCAATAAACAATCTCTACCGCTTCTACCGAGCCAACGACAACTGGGATCAAGCTGAATATTACTTAAACAGTGGCATGGAAGTCGCCCGGGACGCTGCAGATGAAGAATATTCGGATATTCTGCTTTCCACCGCTATCTACTACCGGGACTATAAGCGTAGCTATGAGTTAGCATCAGATTACTTTGAACAAGCACTTGAGCGGGCTCACAAGTCAGAAGAGTTGGATGCCATAATTCGTGTAAAAACCGAATGGGCGTCAATGCTCCGTGAGCAAATTGAGTACAGTACCGCTGCTGAATTGCACGATGAGGTTGTTTTATTATCGGATCAGGCTGGTTCACGAAGGTCATGGTTAGATGCGATTTCCCGCTATGCAGAGGTCCGAATGGATCAGGGGAAAATTGACGAATCCACGAGCTATCTGGACACATTACAGCAGGAAAATGTTTCCGAATATGATTTTCGCTTACAACTTCGTGTCAACAACACCTTGGCCCGGGCTCAAAAACTGGATCAGGAGCTGTCTGCAGCGCGAGAAAAAATGGAGCCTTATATCCGCGAATCTTTAGGGCGGGTTCAAAACAGC
>SLJN01000276.1 GCA_007135115.1 Balneolales bacterium | reverse complement strand
CATACGCCCATGGCCGGTCGCGAAACTCGGTACCTTCCGGCTTTTTAATGATTTCAGCATCTTCAATAGTGATCACTTCGTCCGGGTCATCATCTACCATGATGTCGTAGGTTACCCGAAAGTCATCAGCCACCATTTCCTCAGCAACCGGGACCTGACCTTCGGCGTTTTTTCCGAGGCGGATGGTTTCACTGCGGGCATCTTCAATGGTTTCAATCAATTCACCTCCATGCTCGGCGGCGTATTCAAGAATGCCGGTAAAAGCTACGATACCGCTTTCTACACCGGTTTGGAAGTCGTGCCAATCCGCATGTTCGAATAAAATGGAGAGTTTATTGGCGAGTCCGCCGTAATTTCTTCCCATTCGTGGGCCGTGTCCTCCGCCATAGTAGGCATCTTCGTCGCCTTGTGCCCAGTAAAATGACCGGTACCCCTCTTCTTCCATTTTATCATCCAGAAAAGGAAAAACCCGCTCATCCGCCAGTCGGGTAATAGACTGATCCGCAGAAGCGGTCGCTGAAGCCTGATAAAGTAAATCATACGGATAGGATCCGCCGTATTGTCCCGCGCCGCCATCGTGGCCGTCCACCATAATATGGGGATTCCATTTGTTGATGATGCCGCCGATAAAGCCTTCCATTTCGGTCTGCTCAAGCATGATGTAATCGCGGTTAAAATCGGCACCCAATGGATTGAAGCGATCTTCAAGCACTAAGGCATCAGGGTTTTTAGAAGGAACAAGAATGACGATGATTTCATCCAACAGATCATTTAATTCAGTTCCCGGGGTCCCCAGTTCTTCTGCCATGATCAGAAGGGATTCTCTGAGAATGAAATTGTGCCCGTGCACATTGGCGCTTAAAACAACCACAGGTTTTCCGGATGCCTGAGCTTCGGCAGGTGAGTTGATATCATTCCTGCTGAATATCCCGTACATCAGCTCCCGTCCTTCGAGAGTAGTGCCGTATTGACCTAAGATCATATCGCTGGTCTTGGCTTTGACCTGATACAGATATTCGACCATCTCATCGTGGGAGGTGTGGCGTTCATAATCAGCATCCTGACCCGGAGTTTGAAGTTGTTGAGCGGTGGTGCAGGAAACAGCTGCAAGGGTAAAAGCAATTAAAAAGGCGGGAATCGTGAGAAATATGCTACGGTAGATCATCAAACTTTTTTTTTCGTGCTGTAGTGGCATTGAGAACTCGAAAAAGGTACAAAAATGAGCCCACTCCTAAAAGCAGGTATTATACTTCTGGTTTATTGATCAAGTTCACCATCTTCATCTTTTGGACGAGCTTAATCCAGTTACCAGTCTGAGATTAGTTCAGAACTGTCGCAGTTGATTAACCCCCTGACTGTACTTCTGATAAGATATCTTCGGTTGAATAAATTGAAAATTAAAGATTTAAGATTGTTTAGATGGTAGACAAGTTGCTTGAACAAGTCTTCAATTTTTAATCTGTAATTTTCAATAATTCAACTTATCGAAAAAGAGATTAAACCCATTACATATTTCATAATGCCTAACTGCGACAATTGAGTTAGTTGCACTATTACCGGCCAATCATCATAAAAGCTGCCCAATGTGCCGGATTAGAACCGGTTGAATCATCGATCATATCCAGCTTTGCATCCCGCAAGGCTTCCGCATAAGATGCACCGTTGAGATGATATTCGTAAAACCGGGTCATCAAGTCGCGGGTGTGGGTATCGCTTACTTTCCACATGGAATATATCACATTGTTACTACCGGACTGCAAGAAACCCCGGTTCATGGCCATCATGCCTTCTCCGGCAATAATTTCGCCGTAGCCACTTTCACAACTGCTGAGTATAACCAGGTCGGCGCTTAGATCAAGATTATAGATCTCCGGGACATACAGCATGGTGTTTTGATCAGAATCTTCATCATTATCAATTAAACCCAAACCTGACAGCGATGGGGATGTTGAATTAAAAACTCCGTGCGTTGCAATGTGAACGATATCCGATTGAATAACACTTTGCAGGGTTTCCCGGTTAGCTTCATCATCCAAATAAACCGTAGTCTCCACATTATTTCTTTCAGCCAAATCTGCGATATAGGTCACTTCGTCGCGGGACTCCGGAAGTGGTCCGAACTGATAGACTTCCATTTCAGAGCCCGACTCAGATGAAGCACGATAAGTTTCGAAATCAGTGGATGCGGCAAAATCTTGTTCGTCTTCAATATCTTCGAACACCGGTGCAAAGGCGGTTATCGATTGCGTTTGATGATCTGTCGGCTCCTGCATTGCGAAGAGGCCAGGCGAATAGTTATAACTCACCAGGTGATCTTTAATTAAAAACGGCTGCTCGTCAAACCCTTCATCCGAACGTTCATCGGGATTGATCAACATTTCAAAAGGAATATAATGGAGAGGACCATCGGGGATGATCACCCATTCTTTGTGGGAGCCGGCAACGTCATAAATCGGTTCGATCAACGAAGCGTAAAGTTTATCATTCAAGTCATAAAGCTCATTTCGAAGGGAGGCTCTCACCACTTGCCTGTTGGATGAAAGCTCATGAAACCTCCCCACCTTCTCCTGCAATTTTTCCAATGATGTTTCAATGGGCTGAATGGTGGTTTCTTCGTGGCTGTGAACCATTACATAGTTCTGATCCTGCCCAATCGCGTATTCAAGCATAATCTGGTCTTCGGAAAGCTCCTGTTTCAAATCACTGCTGGTAATCTCCAACTGCTCATAATGGAGGTTATAATGCTCGGCATGATCTTCTTTGATGCTATCGAAAAGTTCATCCCGCTCATGGCGCAAATCAAACAGCGTGGCCTCGTATTCTGATCTTAATTCGTCATCCATATCGGCCAGACCGGATTCAGCCCGGGCCAATTGTATCTCCCGGTGTGAAATCTCGATTTGAAGCTCATTTTTTTGTTGGCGAAGCTCTTCCGGTATGGTGGCTGTTTCAAAAATCCGGGATTCGATCAGCGAGTTCTGAAGAGTGGTTGCTTTGCTGTTTTGGGTGAATTTCATCAGATGGTCAATATACGACGCATCACCCGTCGCTTTGTATCCGGAATAGGCAATATCAGTAGCTAATGCGAATGCTTGGTGCAAACGCTCTCCGAGATCAACCGACGAGGCTTCTTCCGTGAAGTTTTTACGTATTTCCCAGGACTGATCAATTACCATAGAAAAATGCTCTAATGATTGATCAAGATTTTCTACCTCACCAGCCTCTTCATATTTGTCAGCAAAAGCCTGGCCGAGGATACTATGAATCTTTAGCTCAATTGCCGGATTGCTGATATCAACGTTAATCTCATTTCCTTCTAAATCGTTGCTTACAATTCTTTGATCATTCAATTCGAGACTTTTTTGCCCGTACTCAATGGCCAAATCCGGATGCCCATACCGGACGAACACATCAGCCATTTCAGCATATAAACCGGATTGCTTAACCTCCGCGTTCTCGGGCATTTGCTCCAATAACTCCTCGGCTTTCGCAAAAAAACGATCCACCCCTTCTAAATCATCAGCTGCAGTAAGAACATTGGCTTTTGTTTGATATGATTTGAAAAGCAAATCAGAATGATCTTCGACCTCATGAGCTATTTCGATGGCTTTTTCAGCAGAATGTAATGCATCATCAATATTTCCCTGTTTTTTGAAAAATTGAGCCTCCAGCTTCTTGACCATTATATGGAGATCCGATATAGCGTAATTCGCTTTAATATCTTCTTTGGCTTCTTCGAGTAACTGTCTGGTATCTTCAGGGTCATCCTGCTCGGAGACTTCTCTAAGATAGGTTAACTGACTTCTTAACGTCCGTGGATCTCTTTCGCCGAAAATCTCTTTTGAGAGCTCCTGGGAGCGCATAAAATAGTTTCGTGCAGTAACCCTATCCCCAAGCCGGTTATAAATAATGCCGATATTATTGTAATGCGTCACCCAGTGTTCATGTTCTCTCGGGATGATTTGATTAAAAATGGATTCGGCACGATCATAATATTGAATGGCCATCTCGAGTGATCCCATTTCCGCATAGATATTGGCGGCATTTCCATAAATTCCTCCGAGAGTACCGGCATGCTCTCCGCTTAAAACCTGTAACCCCTCTTCTATGGCCTTTTCTACATAAACCCGGGCAGAGTCCGTGGCATTATGTCTGCGAAACGAATAGGTAAAGTTATCATATAGCATCGCCCGCAACCGGTGAGGCTCATCGGTATGCTCATCCACAACCTCTAAACCTTTATGAAACTGTTCGGTAATCTCCCGAAGTGGTTTCCTTTGCAAAAAATAGCTATAACCGAGTGTTAAGTACGTGGCCCCATAGGTATCCCAAAATGGCGTATCGCGTAGCTTTTCGCGGGCTACCAGCATTAGGCTGTCACCTTCGGCAAATTCACTCCTCTGGTTGATTAAAACCCCGGCTTGCTGATAAAGTTCAATGCCGGTGCTGTCAGCCTCATCATCATCAATTGCGAGTTCTGCATTAGCCGGAGCTGTATATAAAGATACCCACGCTAAAGCCAACAGCAACGAGATTATGCTACCCACATTTTTCATTTTTGCCTTCTAATCAATTCGAATTATTACCCCTAACTATAGGTTTGTTGCTTCAAAAATACAAATAACAAATCTATAAATTCTTCTGGTTAGTTAATGGGTTAATTATAGAGAAATATGTCAGCTGGTTAGATTCCTCCATTCCGTCGCGGTTGTAGTTTTTTGGCTTTGCCTGGATGGGTACCCGCGACTCCAGTTCCATTGACAGAATGTTTTTGCCACGGATTTACACGGATGCACACGGATTTTATGTGATTATAGTTCAACAACATAGCCAAGGTTTTCCGGGTGTGACCGAAGAAATTTTCAATCTTCAATTTTATACTGTAATTAATTACCTGTCACTTCAACGATAGTGCACCGGTACTGGGGATTAATTATTCGGCATGACCTTGAAAAAACTAGAGATACCCCAAATAGTCTTCCCGTGAATCTGATTTTATTATCACATAAAATCCGCTTTAATCCGTGCAGATCCGCGTTTAAAACCTTTATCAATGGTAGGCAGCCATTCTCAACAGATTTCCTACTCTTCAACGATCACATGCTTCTTGAAGATGCTGATGTCAAATCTCGTGCCTTTACTGCTGCTGTCAATGTTCAGCTCTCCTTCGAGCTGGCGAGTCAGTGACTTGACGATTGTCATTCCCAGTGACTTGGGCTTATCATCAAAATTATTTTTTTGAATACCAATGCCATCATCCGAAACAGTCAACAAAATATGGTCTTTTTTTCTTTTTAAACTGATATCAATACATCCTGATTTACGACCTTCGAAGGCATATTTATAAGCATTCGTAACCAGTTCATTCAGTATTAACCCGCATGGGATGGCGTATTTCATATTGAAATGAACCAAATCGATATCAAAATTCAGCTGTACTTCAGACTCACCTTTGTTAAAAGAGTTGGCAATTTTGGTTACCAAGTCCCGAATATATTCCTGAGCGTTAATTTTTGACAGACTTTCCTGCTGATACAGGTTTTCATGGACTTCGGCTATCGTGTTGATTCGCAATTGACTATCATTAATAATCTGAATTGATAGATCACTATCCAGATACTGTTTCTGCATCTCCAACAGACTGTATATAACCGCCAGGTTATTCTTTACCCTGTGATGGGTCTCTTTAAGCAGAATATCTTTGTCTTTTAAGGCATCCGTTAATTCACGGGTTTGTTCATCCACTTTCTTATGCAGCATCTCGGTTTCGAATCGGGATCTGCGATAGTGAACGGATATATAGCCGGTTAGCAGCACAAGACCGGCTAACAGTCCCCAAAACCAAAAGGTCTGCCAATATGGTACATTAACAGCAAACGAATAAGAAGCTTTATCTCCCCAAACCCCACTTAAATTTCTGACTTGTACCCTGAACGTGTAATCTCCGGCAGGCAGATTGTTGTAATTAGCATGCTGGATATCTTGTACTTCATTCCAGTCCTGCTCGAGCCCTTCTAATTTATAACGCAAAATTACGTTTTCCGGAAAGATGTACTCAATCGGATTATATCTAAACGACAAAGTATTATTGCCATACGGGAACGTTGCTTCCGGATAGTCGTATGGAGAATTATTGGTATCTGACCGATCAGCATAGGAATCCCAATCAACCGGACGACCGTTAAACTCTATGCCACTGATGCGAACTTTAGACTCATGGGTTCTGCTCGGACCATCAACGGAGGGATCCAGTTTAATGACGCCTTCCATACTTCCAAACAGAGCGCGCCCTTGATGATCTTCTGCCACAGCATTATAATTGATTTCCACACCTTTTCCCACTCGTGAAAGCCGATGGTGGATGATTTCTAACTCTCCGGTTTCTCTGTACAGTTGCAAATCTAATTGTTGGATGCCTGCATGTGTAGCCTGCCATAAATGATCCCGCTGATTATCGTACCAAAGCGCAACCGTTTCTTCGATAAACATGCCATCGTCCGATGAATAATGGCTGATATTCCCATCGGACTCATCACTTATCTCATAATGTACGACACCATTGGGTGTTCCGGCCCAGATATCTCCAGGTTTATCCTGTGTTATGTAATGCACCTCCTGATGAGGAAGACCATCCTCATAAGTTATTGCTTCAAATTCTTCTCCGTTAAAACGGACTATTCCATCTGAAGTGCTCAACCATAATGTACCGCCGGAATGATCGGGATGTATATGATAAATCTGTGAAGCAGGAAGTCCTTGCTGCTGATCATAATGTGTGATCTCCCCTTCTTGAAAGTGGACAAGCCCGCTGTCGGTCCCTAACCAAAACGCTTTTTGGGATTGATCGTAGTAAAAATCATAAATAAACCAATCGCCGAATTGGTGCTGTTTGCTAAAGTTTTGAAATTCTCCATCCGCATAAGTCCAGATTTCACTGTTTTCAAGCAGTAAAAGCAACTGTCCATCTTCCATCTCGGCAATTTCCCAAATGCGTTCATCCAAAGGATCTTCAACAGGAATGGAGTGACGTCTATATTCATCCCCATCGTTGTGGTATAGCCCATTGCCGGTTCCAATCCAGTATTCACGGGAAGAGTCCTGATAAATTGACAAGACCTCATCCGAAGGCAGTCCGGATCGATTATTTATAAACCGAAAACGTTTACCGCGGAATAAATTCATTCCCTTTTCCGATGTACCCACCCACATGTTATCGTTACGGTCTTCATATAAACGATAAATATAGTTGCTGCTCAAGCCATTGCGATTTGTGAAGCGGTTATATTTGGAGGGGTTTCCGTTTTCAAGAACAAAAATTCCCCCCAACTCCGTACCTATCCAAAGTTCATCGTTGGAGTTGAACGCGATATCAAAAACGCTACCCAGCTGGTTATTCCCTATCTCTGTAATTTGGTGGAACTCGCCATCGTAGCGGGTAATGCCATTATTGGTTGCTAACCATAAATCACCCTCTTCTCCTTTTATAATTCGGAACACACTATCCCCGCTTAAACCATCATCAGGAGTATGATTTTCGACATAACCCTCTTTTAAAACAGATACGCCCTCAGATGTGGCAACCCATACCTCTTCATCGGTACCAAAATGTATATCCCAAACGGTATTACTGGCCAGCCCATCATCCTCTGTAACTTGCTCAAGTTCCCGGCCGTCGTAGATAAAAACCCCGGATTCGTATGTGGCAAACCAAATATCACCGGTATCATCCTGATATATTTTCGGGGAGAACTCCTCGTCAAGCTTTGTGTCAGTAAACTGGTATACCGGCTCGCCACCTTCAAAACGCGCAACTCCACCGTAATAAGAACTCACCCAAAGTCGATTTCGCTGATCTTCAAAAATGGTATGAGTAAAGTTATCGCGTAACCCATCATCGGTGTCATACGTGTGGAAGGAGCTACCATCAAAGCGTGATAACCCACCACCGCCGGTAGCAACCCAAAGAAATCCATCACTATCCTGATAGATATCCCACACAATCATGTTCGGCATACCTTCATTAACCGAAAACCGCTCAAAATGGTAAGCCTGTCCGATTGCGTTATAGTGAAGGAAAGTAAAACTTAATACTCCAACCAGTACACCGATCACTCGGATCGATCTACATTCCATGAAAAATCCTTTTCAACAATTCCTTTATTACCTGCTATTTTGCACAAAACTCACTTAAAGATTAATTATTTTTAATTTTTTCAAATTGTTGCATTGTTAAGGTTTGAGGTGGCATTTTAAATCCCTGATAATGAAGCTCCTTGAACCAGTACATGCCCTTCTACCCTCAAATATTAACTCATCGGTCTCCGCTGAGAAATTCATATTTTAGCTTTTATAAAAGCTGCAAGCCTACAAGATTTATCACCTGCATGACCCGTAAAGATCACCTTACAGAATCCATCCGCTCTTTTGCCCATGAGCTCGGCTTTGATGCCTGTGGATTCGCCCGTGCACGCAGACTTGAAGATGAAGAGCGCAAGCTGGAAGAGTGGTTGGCCAAAGGCATGCACGGGGATATGAAGTGGATGGAAAATCATTTTGATAAACGGGTGGATCCGACTAAACTAGTCCCTGGTTCAAAAACTGTTGTGTCGGTACTTTGCAGCTATCATCAACCTGAGCTGTTCAAAAAACAGGCCGAAAAAACCGATGAACCACGAATATCCAACTATGCTCTGGGTGATGACTATCATGATGTATTCAAGGAGAAACTCTTCCAACTGTTTGAATTTACCCGGGAACAAGCCGGTGATGTTGAAGGCCGGGTATTCGTGGATTCTGCTCCGGTTTTAGATAAAGCCTGGGCCGTACATGCCGGTCTCGGTTGGATGGGCAAGAACTCCAATATCCTCAATAAAAACCTGGGATCATGGTTTTTTATCGGCGAGATGATCATCGATCTCGAACTCGACTACGATACCACAACTACCGATCACTGCGGCTCCTGCACCCGCTGCATTGATGCCTGCCCGACCGATGCCATTTTTGAGCCTTACCGGGTCGATGGAAGCAAATGTATTTCGTATTTTACCATTGAACTGCGCCGGGATATCCCCGAGGAATACCATGAACAAATAGGAAACTGGATTTACGGATGTGATATCTGCCAGGATGTGTGCCCGTGGAACCGAAAAGCCCGCTCCGGTAGCGAACCCAGACTCAAGGCCCGGCCTGACTTGATTAACCAGGACGCCGATTACTGGGAAGAGCTCGACCTTCAGGAATACCGGAGGCTGTTTAAAAAAAGTGCCGTTAAACGCGCAAAATTCGATGGATTGAAGCGCAACATTCAAATAGCCGTAAATAATATTAAATCGGATCGTACATGACCATCAGGCTATACCCCCTGATTCTGCTTTTACTGTTTTCTACTTTCAACAACTCGTTTGCGGAAGATTACGAAAGTGACCGGGTTTTTATAAAATTCGAAGATGACGCACAGAGCCGCGTTTTATCTTCTCATCAGCTTACCGATACCCGGCCGGCATTTACGGTAAACCGGGATGAACGGCGCCGTGGTAACTCAAAACTGGATCGTATCTACATCAGCCGAATTACCGGTGATGAAGACCCGGCTGAGGTAGCTGAATCCATAGCGAACCAGCCCGGGGTTGTTTACGCCGAACCGGTGCCGGTTTATAAAACGCTCTCCACCCCCAATGATCCCAAATACATCGGCGGCGAACAAAGTTATCTGGATCTGATCAATGCGCCGCAAGCCTGGAGTATAACCACGGGTTCCGAAGAGGTCACCATTGCAATTATCGATTCCGGCACCGACATCGACCACATTGATCTGGCGGATAATACCTGGGTTAATCCCGATGAAGAAGAGGACGGTGAGGACAACTCCGGCAGCGGAAAAGCAGATGATATTCATGGATGGGATTTTTATGAGGATAACAATGACCCCCGCCCTGGATCGAGCGTCCACGGAACACACGTAGCCGGTATAGCCGCTGCCGTAACCGATAATGAAGAAGGCGTTGCCAGCCTTGGGCACTCGGTTTCGTACATGCCCTTGAAAGTTGGTGATGGCGATGGTTCCATAAACGGAGAGGCGGCGTACAATGCCATGCTATATGCGGCAGAACAGGGCGTGGAAGTAATCAATAACAGCTGGGGAGGAACGGCCTTTAGCCAAACCGCTGCCCTTGTGGTTTCTGAGGTTTATGAGATGGGCTCGGTAATCGTGGCCGCCGCCGGAAATGATGGTGACGAGCAAATTTTTTACCCCGCCGGATATCCCGAAGTAACGGCGGTCGGGTCTGTAAATGAAGATGAGCAGAAATCCGGTTTCTCAAATTTTGGCCCATTTGTCGGGGTTATGGCACCCGGTGAGAAAATCTATTCAACCGAAAACGACGACGAGTATGGCCCATCATCCGGAACCTCGATGGCCGCGCCGGTTGTATCCGCCCTTGCCGGACTGATTGCTTCACACCACTCTGACTACACGAATGATCAAATCCGTGCGCAACTCAAGGCTTCGGCCTCTGAGTTACATTTCGATATTGAAGACCCGTGGCGCAAGCAACTTGGCGAAGGCATGATTGATGCCGCTGCGGCTTTGGCCGAGCCCATGCTCTACCTGCATGCTGCCGATTATCATTATACCGATACTGACAGTGACACGCCCGCCTCCTTCATTGCTGCCTCAACTTTTGATTTACATATTGACTGGCATAATCTGGGCGTGGATCTATCCGGCGCTGAAGTTTCCTTTGAAACCTTTGCCCCTGGTGAAGACGAAAATGTGACAGCGAATGATGCGGTCGTACCTGCGAGCGAATCGATATCTCTGAACTCTTTTGATCACGGCGAACGTATCGAAGCTGAACCCGTCGAGTTTAACATTACCGGTCAGGCTTTTGGTATAAATAATCAGCGGATTGTCATCAAAGCAAATGTTATAGCCGACGGTCAAAGAATTGCTTCTCCCACTTTTGAGTTTACCTTGAACCAAACGGAAATGGTTATGAACGCCAACACCATATCTCTGACTTTGGGCAGTAATGGCCGCATCGGCTGGCAGGATTATCCGGACTTTGACGAGGGCGAGTCTTTTGTGATTTCGGGTCCGGATACCGATAAACTCAGTGATCACCTGACCAATGCCCCCCTTCTGCGCGAAGGCGGATTAATGTTTGCGGACTCCCCTGACGCTTCATCCACCAGAATATCCAATGCTATTCGGCGATCGGAAGACTTTGCTGATAATCATTTCAGCACCCGCGAACCTTTTCAGATAGAATCCGACTCTGAAACCGGTATTCAGCGAGGTGAGGTATCTTTTACGGATGGTGATGCCTCAGAACCTTATAATGTAATCACTGAGCTAACCTCAAAATCGGTAAACGATGAAGAGCTCGACCAGGTAATTATGCTGAATTACCGGTTCATCAACGATGGGGACCTAACGCTGAATGATTTCCAAACCGGCTTGTTTCTTGACTGGGTCTTTCCCCTGAATACCGATAATCCCCTATCCCTTCAGGAAACGCTGGATGCGGATGTGAATGAGGATGATCAAATTATCTACGTTTCCGACTGGGGTGATGAAAATGATTTTTACGCCGGAGCTACGTTGGTCGAGCCCCTTGGAACTGGGTATTTGATTTCCAATAGCGGAGATCCGGGTTTGATTGATATACAGGATGAATTCACACTCGAAGATAAAGGGTTAGCGCTTTCCCGAGGCATTCGTCCATTGGATGATTTTGATGATGCACGCGATATCTCCATGGTTGTCGGTCCGCCCTCCTTTTCAATGGAACCGGGCGAATCGAAAGAAGCCACCTGGATACTGGGCTGGGGAAACAGTTATGAAGAATTAGCCCAAAACCTCGCCAACGGACGCGAATATGCCGCCGAGACCTTCACTTCATCGCCAGACACGCCGGTAGCCGAATTACCGGAGGAATCTGAAATCAGCCGGGCGTTTCCGAATCCATTTAATTCCCAATCCACAATTGAACTTCAAATTTCAGAGCAGGGGCGCTACGAACTCGAACTGATCAACATTCTCGGCCAATCCGTTAAACATGTTGAATCTGCCGATTTTACCACGGGAAACCATACCGTGACCGTAGATGGCTCAAGCCTGGCAACCGGAGCTTACCATCTACTCCTTCATCAAGACGGAAAAATTGTGGATACGAAAGGGATTACGCTGGTTAAGTGATTCAGTTTGCTACAGCTAACAGGTTGCTATGATTCAAGTTTCTGATATTTGACGTAGAGCTGGGATGCTATTCCAGTCCACTCTTAAATTCCTCCACTGCGCTTCGGTTTTTTTTGATTAAATCCAGAAAGTCACCAAAACTCAATCGTCGGTACGGGATAAAAACATGGCTAATAACCAGCCGATCAACAGAATTAATTTTTCCAAAATACCACCCCGCGATTGCAAGTTAATCCGTGTCCCGCTCACGCATTTTTTGTATTATTTCTGACTTGTATAATCAGCCAACACCGAATACGATATCTGTTTGTTTTTAATGAAAAAAGTTGCATTTCACACTCTCGGTTGTAAACTCAATTTTGCCGAAACATCTGCCATCAAGCGGCAGTTTTCAGATCATGGGTATGAAATCGTCGGTTTTGGAGACCATGCGGATATTTACATCATCAATACCTGCTCAGTTACCCAGGATGCCAACCGGGATTGTCGCAAAACCGTGAGAAAAGCCCTGCGAACCAATCCGGAAGGATTTGTCGCTGTTGTGGGATGTTATGCTCAACTCGAGCCTGAAGAAATTGCAGAAATCGATGGCGTTGATCTCGTACTCGGAGCCGATTACAAATTTGATCTGTTCGAACTTGCCGGTCAGATTGAAAAGAAAGACAACACCGTAATTCATCATTCGGACGTCAACGAAGCGGTTGATTTTCATCATTCGTTTTCATCGAATGACCGCACCCGGGCATTTCTCAAAGTTCAGGATGGGTGCGATTATAAATGTGCCTTTTGCACGATTCCCCTTGCGCGGGGTAAAAGCCGAAGTCCGGAAATTTCTGAAATACTCACGCAGGCGCGAAAAGTTATCGATGAGGGGTACAACGAGATTGTTCTGACGGGTGTCAACGTCGGTGATTTTGGCAAACAATCCGGAGAAACGTTTCTGCAGTTACTTCAGCATCTCGATACGCTTGAGGGACTCAATCGTATCCGAATTTCATCCATTGAACCGAATTTATTGAGTGATGAAATCATTGACTTTGTGGCAGAATCCCGCTGCGTACAGCCGCATTTTCACATGCCATTGCAAAGCGGATCCGATGAAGTGCTCAAGCTTATGCGTAGAAGATACCGATCCGACCTTTACCGCCAGCGTGTCGAACATATCCGTTCGGTAATGCCGGATGCCTGTGTCGGTGTTGATGTCATTACAGGCCACCCGGGGGAAATCGATGAACTGTTCAACAATTCTTTTGAATTCATCAACAGCCTGCCCATTAGCTACTTACACGTCTTCACGTATTCAGAAAGACCGAATACCAAAGCTGTAGAAATGGGGGATGTGGTTCCCGTTCCCGAGCGACGAAACAGGACCCACAAGCTTCGACGACTGTCCGACAAGAAGCGATTTGAATTTGACACGCAATTCACCGGAGAGACCCGGCCGGTACTGTTCGAAGATTTCGAAAAAGACGGACTCATTTTCGGATGGACCGACAATTACATCCGCGTCGCGGTTCCTCATAATGAACGGTTGGCAAACACCATCAAACAATGTTACCTATCAGAGCGGACAACCGAGGGTTATTTCGACGGAATGATTCAATCAGCCGAAACGGAGATGGCCTATGCCGAATAAAACAGATCTAATTGACCGTATTGAGACTTTTTTGAAACAAGAGCGGGAATTGTACGGCTCTTTCGACGCTTCCACCTTTGATGATCTACCCGAACCTCAGCCTGAACAGGCACCACCCACGGAACCCGCCATCACACCACCCGAAATGGAAAAACCAGACGCTTCTCCACCATCCTCCGAATCTGCTGATGCCGCACAACCCTCAACCACTACTGACTTGAATTCTGTATCGACGCTGGATGAACTGCATTCGGTTTGTCTTATTTCGAACGAACTCAGAACTGATCTGGAAGGGACCAATCTGGTCTTCGGCGTTGGCAACCCGGATGCCGATTTGATGTTGATTGGCGAAGCACCGGGAGAAAATGAAGACAAACAGGGAGAACCCTTTGTCGGCAGAGCCGGCCAATTGCTCAATAAAATACTTGAAGCTATACACTTCAAACGTGAAGAGATTTACATATCCAATATCCTCAAGCATCGGCCTCCTAAGAATCGTGATCCCCTGCCCGAAGAGCGACAACGGAGTCTGCCCTATCTATACCGGCAAATTGAAATCATCAATCCTAAGTTGATTCTGTGCCTTGGCCGAATTTCCGCCCAGACGCTTTTGGATACCAACAAACCGATGAAAGCTTTCAGAGGGAGTTTTCATCCCTTCATGCAAGATCGCGAATTGATGGTCACGTTTCATCCGGCGGCACTGCTCAGAAACCCTGCCTGGAAAAGAGATACCTGGGAGGATGTCCAGAAGTTACGCGCCCGCTATGATGAAGTGACAAGCTGATCGGCGACTTCAACTAATATTTTTTCGGAACTCATACACTAAACAGATATAATTTCTTTCTCAATGGAGCCAACTTCTTCCCACTCACAAAACGTACCGGCCAAAACCGAACCCGAAGGACTATTGCCTCCTCAGGCACAAGAAGTTGAGGAGTCCGTTCTCGGGGGTATGTTGATTGAGCAGGAAGCGGCTTCGATATGTTTGCAGCTTTTGCAGGTCGATGATTTTTATAACCCTGCCAACCGGAATGTTTTTAAAATACTGCAAGAGCTTTTCGAGAAAGATCGCCCGATTGATATCATCACCGTTGAGAATGAGTTGCGGGATCAGGAAATGCTGGATCGTATCGGCGGTCCGGGCTACCTTGCCCAACTTACCCGAAGTGTGAGTTCTGCGGCGAATATTGAGTATCACGCGCAGATCCTCATTGAAAAGGCCATCAAGCGGAGGCTGATCACCACTTGCAACGAGATGATGCGCAAGGCCTATGATGCGACATCAGACCCTTACGAATTGCTGGATTCCGCCGAACAGCAAATTTTCGAACTGGCAAACGCGCGGGCAAATCTCTCTACAAAATCTCTGGCTGATGTTCTTAAGGACACGTTGAGCTACCTCGAAGAAATCCGCGGAAAAACTTCAGGAATTACGGGAGTACCCTCGGGATTGGACCTCGATAAACTCACCGCCGGCTGGCAGCAGGGAGATTTGATTATTGTAGCAGCTCGCCCTTCCATGGGTAAAACAGCTTTCACGCTCAGTATGGCGCGTAATACGGCGCTATTCCCGGATGAAGAAAAACGAGCCCCTGTTGCAATTTTCAGTCTTGAGATGTCGGATCAGTCTTTGGTACAGCGTCTGCTTACTATGGAAGCCCGTATCAGTGCACAAAGCGCTCGTACCGGTCGCCTGCAGGATGATGAATTCAAAAATCTCATTGAAGCCGCCGGCCGCCTGCATCAGGCTAAGATTTTTATTGATGATACCCCTGGTTTAAGCATTATGGAGCTGCGTTCCAAGTGCCGCAGGTTGAAGAATGAGCATGATATCGGAATCGTAATTGTCGATTACCTCCAGCTCATGACCGGTCCTCAAAATGACCGAAGTGCCAGCCGGGAGCAGGAAATCGCCAATATATCAAGAGGATTGAAGGCCCTTGCCAAGGAACTGAGTGTTCCGGTTATAGCGTTGTCGCAGCTCAGCCGTGCTGTGGAGCAACGCGGTGGCGATAAACGCCCGCAGTTGAGTGACCTTCGTGAATCCGGCTCCATTGAACAGGACGCCGATGTGGTTTGTTTTCTGTATCGTCCCGAATACTACGGTATCACAACCGATGAGGTGGGTAATTCCACTGAAAATATAGCAGAAGTGATCGTAGGTAAGCAGCGTAACGGTCCGACCGATACCGTACGCCTCAATTTCATCGAAGATTATGCCCGGTTTGAAAACCTCACCAATGCTGAAATCAATTCCGGAAGCAGTTATATCGGGGATGATGATGCGGACTTCAGTTTAACCCCAGGCTCCGGTGACGCCGGTGACGGAGGGTTGGGAACTGATCAGAGTGGCGGAGACGACACCGAAACGGATGAAACCGGACGCCGCCGCGGCAATACCGGTTATATGCCACCACCGGATGATGACGCTCCTTTTTGATGTCCGTTGTTTTTCAGACCAGCTAAGGATCTATTAAAAAAGCTCGGAAGTGACGTAATAAAATATCTCTTCCCACCATTGGTCATCACGCCGGTAGGCGGAGGTGCTTCCCGAGATCCTAATCCCTTCTTCGTTGGCAGTGTTGAGAAGGTGACATAAGCAACTAATAAACCACTTGGTCATCCCGGAAATCCTGAAACGGTAGCGGAAGGATTATCCGGGATCCAGGGGTTAAAAGCAACTAAGTTTGAAAAGCTCTCCTTTAATCTGAATGCATATTCTCTTTTTCTCTTTGACCGATCTCTGTCTTGTCAGAATTTAAATTTTTTTAGCCTTGATATCAGAAAAGGAAATATTGGAAGAATAGTAGTTGAAGTATTCCGAAATGCAGCACCTAATCATGAAAATTGACACTTAAAAAGCAGTAGCTTTTAAAAACATTTTTAACATGCGGCAAACAGCAAAAAAACATCATTTTCCGTCGATTTTAATCGACGGTTAGAGTGGGGCCACTCCGTTAACCATGGGGCTTTAGCCCCGAAATCCGGCGGCTAAAGCCGCCAATGTGTGGGTGGGGAGAGACCGGCAAAACCGTCGGTTGAAACCGACGGAAATGGATAATCTGCAATAGATTATGCGATATTAAATGGAATAGGGACTCCACTCCAAATTGCATGGCAGCTACCATATCGATATCAGACCACAAACCAACCTGCAAGTCTGTCAGCACCTTCCAGGTTTTGTGAGCCATGGAGCAAGTCCAATTATTTATGCGATCAGAAAATTACAATAGAATTACACTAACGCACCTGTTACCAGCAATGCAACACCCAATTATGAAAATTGACATCTAAAACAGTAGCTTATTAAAATATTTTTAACGCATGCGGAAAAACAGGAGTAATTATTGGAAGATCTGTAGTTGAGCTACCTTCATTGCCAAGGACTCCTGGATCCCTGATCTCCTCCTTGCGTTCCCTCCGCGTTGGTCGGGACAGGCTTCGTCCGGGAGTACCTCCGCCTACCGGCGTGATGACCAGAGTTGGAAAGTTATGGCTTTTACTACTAAGCAATTAATTCTAAAGCTTAGAACTCGTATCTCCCCTTAAATTCAAAAGGCAGATCGGCGTCTCTTTGAAAACCGGGGATATCGGCACCTACCCTGGCGTGGCCTCTGATTTCATATTCTACCGGCTCTCTATCACGCACAACCTGAATAGCATCCGTTCCAGCCGTACTTAGTCCGATTTTGATGGGCACGGTTATATGTGTATTGGTTTCAGAATCCAGGTCATAGGATCGATCGATACCTGTGGAGACCCACTCATTGCCATTGACGATCATGGTATAATCAACCGAATTCACATATATTTTGAAAATGTTGGGATTGCGCACCCGGAAATTGAGTTCCACATCTACTCCGGAAAATCCGATTTCATTGACATCAAAGCCGTTAAAAACTATATCCGGGATTTGAGGCAGAGGCAGATGTCCTTCGTGTGATACCGAAGCTTTTCGTGATCCAAGGCTGCCCAGATCAAGGTCAACATCGGATTTAAAGGTAAACGCAACGCTGTCTTTTCCGGCGATCTCGCCAATACTGTCCATGGCATCGCGATAATCGAATGTTACCGGCACCTGAATCACACTCTTATCATTGGCGGCAAACTCCATTTCATCCGTTTGCTCCCCTGATGCCAAAGAAGTCTCACCCAAAAGAAGCTCATAGGTATAACCATTGCCTTTGATCGCACGGTCATTGGGGTTGTCTACTTCGAAATCAAACAGAATGGTAATGCCATCCATTGAAATCGTATCAAACTGAAAGCCTTTGAATTCGACTTCAGGTTTATCAAACCTCAGTTCCTGGATGGTTGAACAACTTACAAGAATTACCGAAAACAGCAGAAGGAGGAGTAGGGATCTTTTCATATAAAATCATTAGCAAGTGAAAGGCATAAGCTTAAAACGCCGATGCACAAGTGATGGTATCATTTAGAAGAAATGAGCAAACCGTAAAACCTATGCGCGCTCAACTCTGCGCTCCAGACTTTCCATCAACCTGTCAAAACCGTGCCTTCGAAGGATATTGGTGAAGGACCGGCGGTAGGATTCGGCTGTCCAGACTTCATCAACCGAAATATCAGCAATAACCCACTCACCGTCGGTTTTAGTCATGCGATATTTTACGGGAATCCGGCGATTGTCCAATTCGGATGTGGTATAAACCATGGCCTCATTCCCATCAACTTCAATGTTATCATAATGTACTTCAGCACGATAGATATCAAGTTGCTCCATGCTTTGCTGGCGGATGACCTCTGCAAACAACTCGGTGAATCTTTTTCGTTGATCTTCAGATAGCTCATCATACTTTTCATCTAATGCAAAACGGGCCATGGAAGGATAATCAACAATATCGTTAATAAGGCCTTTTAATTTCTCTCTTTGTTCATCGGTATATTCCGTACCTCGCTCACCGAGTACGTCCTTTATCTCCAGATCACGTTCTTCAAGGATGGTACGAATTTCGTTTTCTACATCCTGACTACCCGCATTCACTGATGGAATAAATGCAAGGAAACTAAAAGTCAGGTACGTGAGCAATGTGATGATGATAAGGCGCATTATGATTAGGTTTTATAACTCCGTTAATGACAATCCGGCTTTCCGATATAATTCAGCCAATTTCATATTATAACGTTGGACGCTTTGAATGTATTCGACTTCCAGCTCCAAATTTTCTCTAACGGCATCAACAAGGTTTTCAATATCCCCGAAACCTAAATCGTATTCGATTTGCTCATCGCGAAGCCATTCATTGCTTATTCGT
>SLJN01000201.1 GCA_007135115.1 Balneolales bacterium | reverse complement strand
CCACCTATAATAGCAGGTTCAATTTCATAGCCTCGGGATGTGGTTGGGGGGACGTGCCCGGTTCACCCTGGGTTACGCTACGCTCCACCCAGGGCTACCAACATGACGTCCTTACAGGACGTTTTATTTACCCATTATCAGATCAAAATACAATCCGTTTTAATTCGTGCAAATCCGAGGTTAAAACATACTCGCCAATGCAGGTTCCATCAAAATGCTGCTTAATATCGAAGCAACTTATCCATTTTTTCACCCAATCGGTTCCAGGGGAGATAAGCCTGTTCCAGTTTTGCCGAAGTGGGTACAGGCGTATGCAGTGAAGAACATTTCATGATCGGGCCGTCGAGGGATTCGAAAGCCTGATCGGTGATAATGGTAGAGACATAATCCATTGGTCCGAGTACCGAATGGGCTTCTTCGAGCAGCATCACTTTACCGGTTTGGCGGACGGCGCTCAGAATGGCTTCGGAATCAAGAGGGTAAAGGGTGCGCAAATCGAGAACGGCAATGGAGTAACCTTCTTTTTCTTTTTCATCGGCATACTCCAGAGCTTTGTGCACGCCCATTCCGAAAGTAATGATGACTGCATCTGTACCTTCCCTGCGAAGTTTGGCTTTACCCAGAGGCGTGATTTCTGCAGGCAGTTCAACCTTGTCTTTAGTGCCCCGGTAAAGCTGCTTATGCTCAAACAGTAACACCGGGTTGGGATCTCTCAGGGAGGCGATCGTCAGTTCATAGGCATCGGAGACGGTAGCCGGGGTGACAACCTTCAGGCCGGGGTGCTGCATAAACCAGCCTTCCGGACTCTGGGAGTGAAACGGGCCGGCGCCCACACCGGCACCATGCGGAGCACGTATCGTAATATTGAGCGGGTCCGACCAGCGGTAGTGCGCCTTCGCGGCATTATTGATGATCTGATTGAATCCACAGGAGATAAAATCCGAAAATTGCATTTCCACGACAGGCCGCCATCCTTCCAGGGCCAGTCCCATAGCCGCACCAATGGCTGCGGACTCGATGATCGGGGTATTTCGAACACGTTCCCTTCCGAAGCGATCGAGAAAATTCTGCGTAACCTTGAACACACCGCCATATTCCGCAATATCCTGGCCCATGATAAGGTAGCGCTCATCCGAATCGAACTCATCTCTAAGGGCGTGGTGCAGGGCATCAATAAAACGAACCGGCTCTGAAGTGTTGAGGCTGACCTTTGGCAGGGAAGTCGTCTCAGCAGGTGCAAGCACAGATGCTTTTTCACGCTCTTCATCCGGTTCCGGAAGATCGGCTTTCAGGGCACGCTGAAGATCTTCGGCAAAATACGTTTCCGCTTCTTTTTCCAGTTCTTCAAGTTCCGACTCTTTAATGTCACTTTCCTCAAGCAGAAAATTTCTAAAACGATCGATCGGGTCCTTTTTTGCCCACTCTTCAAACAGCTCATCCGGTACATAAGCGGTTCCGGACGCTTCTTCGTGGCCCCGCATCCGGAAAGTTTCCGCCTCAATGAGAATCGGAGTTCGATCCTTCAGAGCTTCCGATTTGGCGGATTTGATCGTTTGATATACTTCGGGCAGATTGTTACCGTCAATGCGGTAGCCGGGCATCCCGTATCCTTTGGCCCGGTCGACCAGGTGGTCGCAGGCATATTGCTCTTGCGTGGGGGTAGAAAGTCCGTACCCGTTATTTTCGATCAGGAAGATCACCGGCAGTTTCCAAACGGCAGCCAGGTTCATGGCTTCGTGAACATCGCCCTCGCTGGTAGCTCCCTCTCCGAGAAAAGCTACGGCAATGCGATCCTGTTTACGAAGCTGCGCAGAAAGACCAAAACCGCAGGCAACCGGAAGGTTGGCGCCGAGGTGAGAGATCATCCCGACCAGGTTATGCTGCATGGTGCCAAAGTGAAAGGAGCGCTCCCGGCCCCGACTGAAACCGTCAGCCCGACCTAACAGCTGGCAAAACAGTGAGTATAAGGGCACTTTTCGTGTAGTAAACAGGCCCAGGTTCCGGTGCATCGGAAGTACGAAATCATCATCACTTACAGCGTGGGCTGTTCCTACAGCGATTGCCTCCTGGCCGATGCCTGAAAACCATTTAGAGATTTTATTCTGCCGGAGGAGCTTAAGCATTCTCTCCTCGATTTTCATCGGCAGTACCAGATCAAAATAGAAACGTCGTAACTGAGTGGAAGTAAAAGCCTGGGTCGTCTTTTTTTTCATACAGATGGTGCAACTTTTTAGCGGAAAAAAGCATTATGATTTGTCAGAGCGATTAATTTCGACTCCGGGAAATCAAATGATTTAAAAGTGATCATTAATAAATTATGAGAACCTGAACACGCAGGAGAAAAATCAACATCAATCCCCGTTAAAAGGAAGCATCAGAAATATTTATGGACGCATGAAATCATCTGACAGGCTATCCTTTATATGTACCGGCGATGGTTTACCTGAATGCCCGAAGTATAACAAAACCTTTGCTGTTTAGCTACCGTTTAAATGAGCGGAATTACCTGCTACCCAAAGGCGATTTAGGTGAATTAAAAACCCGGACAAAGGTGATGAACCTCTAATCAAGAGAACATGCAATAATATCGGATAGGTGATAATGAAAACCTGTAAACAAGAGAAAAAGTCAGAAACAATCACTTAAGTAACATCGTACGAACAGGTAACTATTTGGTATGAAACTCTCAATAATCGCATTTATGAAATTATTAACCTTTGTATTACTTATTTCGCTATTCGCTGGTTTTGGAAATATAATTCAGGCTCAGGAAACTCAAACCTTATTTGACGGCGACGTTACTCACGGAGGGTTTGGAGGGCCGATGATCAAATTTGAAGATGTCCGGGGCGACTTCGGGGTCTGGGTCGGTGGGCGTGGCGGATGGATCATTAACATGGATGATTATCACGCTATTTCAATCGGAGGCGGCGGGTTCGGGCTGGCTACCAATCACCGGGTGCCCGATGACAGCGGGCTTGACAATGATGATTATGACTATGTGGCAACGAACGGTTATGGCGGGTTTATTTTAGAGTATACCAACCGTTCATATCAGCTCGTGCATCTGACGGCTACCAGCCTGATCGGTGCCGGCGGGTTTACGGTAAGGGACCGGGATTTTGCCGATATCGATGAAGAGCCGGTTCCTTATTTCGTATTTGAACCCGGTGCCCATCTGGAATTGAATGTTACTTCTTTTTTCCGGGTTGCCGCGGGAGTCAGCTACCGGCTTACCAGCGGCATTGATAAGGCCGGATTCAGTGACTCCGATTTTTCCGGTGCAAATGCAACGTTAACTTTCAAATTTGGCATTTTCCGATGAGAATGATTTTGATAACAGCGATCCTCATTTGGGGAATAACAGCAACCACTCAAGCGCAAAGCTATTTGTTTTCAGAAGACGACCGCCGAACCCAAACGTTGTTTAATGAAGATATCCGGCATGGCGGACAAGGCGGGTTGATTTTCGGCGCAACGCACATAAACGGTCAGCTTTCGTATCTCCGCGGCCGAAGAGGAGCGTGGATCATAAACTTTGACGACGATCACGCCATCAATCTCGGATTGGGCAGCTATCGTACCCGTACAGACTTCGATCCGGTCAACTGGACGCTGGATATACCCGAACCGGATTTGAAAACCAATTACGGCGGGTTTGAGATTGAATATGTCAATCAATCCTATCGGCTGGTCCACTTTAGCATTCAAGCGTTAATTGGTTCCGGCTCAGTACGTTATGATGATCGCAACATTGAGCTGGATAAAACCAGAGACACCTACTTTGTACTGCAACCCGGTGCGAACCTGAATCTTAATGTTACACACTGGTTTCGGGTTCAGGCCGGCATGTTGTATCGCTATGCGGGTTCGGTATCTCTGGAAGGAACCAGTAATTCCGATCTTTCCGGAGCCACCGGATTTATAGGATTGCGCTTCGGCAGTTTCTGAAATTTGCGTTAGCAGGTTGCGTGTTGTCACGGTTTGATGTAACCTGCCAGCAGCGATACACAGATGCACAGGTTAGATCCGACAACATGAGTAACGAGTGGATTTGGCTTTCTCCGCCTCACATGAGCGGGGGTGAGCTGAATTATATCCGGGAGGCTTTTACAGATAATCAGGTAGCTCCGGTTGGCCGGCACATTGATAGGTTTGAGCAGGAGTTAGCCGAATATACCGGCATTGCACACGCCGCAGCATTAAGCTCCGGGACGGCAGCCCTGCACCTTGCTCTTATTCTTTGCGGGGTGGAAGAAGGGGATGATGTGCTGTGCCCCTCATTTACGTTTGCCGCTACGGCCAACCCGATTCGGTACCAGAAAGCAACACCTGTTTTTGTAGACTCCGAAAACGAGACCTGGAATATGAGTCCGGAGTGGCTTGAATTTGCTATTCAGGATCGGATTAATAAAGGTGGAAGACCGAAAGCCGTGATACCGGTACATTCATTCGGGGTGCCGGCAAAGATGAAGGAAATTACCGACATCGCCCGTAGATACGAACTGACCGTCATCGAAGATGCCGCGGGTGCAATGGGCTCGTTTTATCACGAAAAACATACAGGCAGTTTTGGTGATTTTACGGTGCTATCATTTAACGGGAATAAAATTATCACCACTTCCGGTGGCGGGGCATTGCTTTCGGATGATGAGTCCAAAATAGAACAGGCACGGTACCTGGCTACCCAGGCGCGGGATCCGGTTCCGTATTACCGGCATTCGGAAATAGGGTATAACTACCGGATGAGCAATGTACTTGCGGGTGTTGGCCGGGGGCAGCTGGAGGTTATTGATGAGCGGATCAACCAGCGCCGGGAGCATTTTAAACAATATCGTCTGAATCTGGAATCATTGCCCGGCATTTCGTTTCCGGATGAACCGGAGGCAGCATTTTGCAACCGATGGCTCACCACCATGCTGGTCAACCCGGAAAACTCAGGAGGAGTAACACGGGAAGAAACTCGGCTCAAACTTGATTCTGAAAAGATTGAAGCCCGTCCGTTCTGGAATCCGCTTCATCTGCAGCCCGTGTTTAGGTCGTTTCCCTGGTATGGCGATGGAGTCTGCGAAACCCTTTATGAGCAGGGACTTTGCCTACCCTCCGGCTCCGGTATGCCGGAGCCGGACCGAAACAGGGTGATTTCATCCATTCAAGAAGCTTTCTGGAAATAGCACTAAATCGCCAGAAATACTTCGGCCAGTATGCGGCCCAGCAGCATGATATAAATCGCCGCAATGATAGACATTACAAGATTGGGTTTCACCGTAAGATATTTATATCGCATAGCCAGCGGCATAATGACAAACTCCATGGCAACTACAAGTCCCAATAGCACAGCGCCGTATGCCGAAAACAGCACACTGAGAACCCATCCTAATATAGCCCCTAAGGTAGAAAAAATACCGGTAGGCTCTGAGAATATCTGAGCCAATAGCATTCCCACATTTTCACCGGAAAGCAGCATGTGAAGTAGTACAGCGGCGATGACCAACAAGGTGTAGGTTGTATATACCAGGGATTTTCGTGGTGCAGGTTTTGCCATATGTTTGGTGGTTTCAGTCGCTGAGAGTGATTGTTAAACAAGGCTAAAGGTACGGTAATTTATTCGTTTGAATCAAAAAGAAAGTAAATCGGTTTGTATTTTATT
>SLJN01000249.1 GCA_007135115.1 Balneolales bacterium | reverse complement strand
TATCGAGGTTACCAATACCCACAAAGACAAGGTTCCCGAGCACTTTATCCGCAAGCAGACGCTGGTTAACGCCGAACGCTACATCACCCCGGAACTCAAAGAGGTGGAAGAGAAAATTCTTTCGGCTGAAGAGCGCATGCAAACCCTCGAATATGAAATATTCCGGGAGCTATTGAACTATGTAGCCGAGTCGGCGGAAGAAATTCAGCAGAATGCCGCGGCGCTTGCTAAGTTGGACTGCCTGCAGAGTCTGGCCGAGGTGGCGTGGCGCTATAATTATACCAAACCCACCGTAACGGATGATCAGTCCATCAGCATTAAAGCGGGGCGGCACCCGGTGGTAGAGCGTTCGATGCCGCAGGGCGAGCCGTTTATTCCCAACGATGTCTATCTGGATAACCAGGACCAGCAGATCATGATCATCACCGGTCCGAATATGGCCGGTAAAAGTTTAATCCTGCGGCAAGTCGGGTTGATGGTGCTGCTGGCTCAGGTCGGCAGTTTTATTCCGGCGGATGAAGCCGAAATCAGCATGGTTGATAAGATTTTCACTCGTGTGGGGGCCAGCGATAATCTGGCGGCGGGCGAGAGTACGTTTTTGGTGGAGATGAACGAGGCGGCAAACATTCTCAACAATGCCACTCCAAAATCTTTGATTCTTCTGGATGAAGTGGGCCGCGGAACAAGCACGTTCGACGGACTCAGCATCGCATGGTCGCTGGCTGAATATCTGCACAACCAAAATGCGGTAGCGGCTAAAACCTTGTTTGCCACGCACTATCACGAACTGAATGAGCTGGAGACCAAGTACGAGCGCATTGCCAACTACAATGTGCAGGTTAAGGAGCACAACGGGAAAGTGATTTTCCTGCGAAAGTTGGTCCAAGGCGGTGCGGACCACAGCTACGGCATTCAAGTGGCGGCTATGGCCGGGTTGCCGTCGCTGGTGATTAACCGGGCGCGCGAAATTCTGGATAATTTGGAGTCTCACAGCCTGGATTTAACCAGCTCGAACGGCACCTTAAAAGATGGCGCAGGCAAGAAAAAGAAAGCGGCTTCCAAAACAATGAAAAATTTGGAGGAGCAGGAGCCGATCCCGCAGTTGTCACTTTTTCAGTCGGAAATGGACCCGAATCTGGAAACGGTGAAGAATAAGCTGGAAGGATGCGATCCCAATAGAATGACACCGGTGGAGTCGTTACTGATGCTAAATGAATTGAAAAAATTGCTACAAAACGGTTCCTGAAAGAGTCAAAAAATTATTTGTGATATTTCTGAGGCATCGTTTATATTGACGCCGTAGTTGTCACAAGATCAAGACATGGTGATCCGAATCATATATCAAAATTTATACACGGTGTTAACATGAAGCAGCAGATTACACGATTTGAGAAATCTACCCCGCGAATGCTTGCTTTCGTTTTGATGGGCGTTGGTCTTATCGGCTTGGCCCTGGTACAGGGAGGACCGGCGCTGGGGCTTGAACTTGACGTACCCGGAGCGGCATTGATGCTGTTAGGATTCATAGGAGCTACAATATTTTTTGCTGTCATGGGCTCTGAGCCTGTACCGGCGGGTACAAAAGAAGTTGAAGTTGAAGAGGGCGTTCAGGTAAAGCTTTCCGATGATCTTGAAAGCGACATGAAGCAAAAAGTGGAGCAAGCCCTCCAGGAAGTTGTCGATGAAACCAAAGCTTCGCTGAAAGAAGTAAGCGAAAAAGCTAATGGCGTCACTTCAGAGGTTGACCGAATTAAAGGAGAGCTGGAAAGCGTACAGCTTGAATCACTTGCACAATCTCTGAAATCAGTTGTTGATGCGTTTGACGCTGATGCCACCACCGAAATGGCGGAGAGTTTCAAAAGCTCAGTTTCCTCAGTTTCCTCCAAGCTTGATGAGCTCAACAGCCTGAGTACACAGGAAGTTGAAAAGCTTGAAAATCAACTTACAGAAATCAAAGAAAACCTCGACTCGGTCAAAAGCAACATGTCCGGTGAAGTAGACACACTGATCAGCTCACTGAAGCAGACCGACGATGAGGTGAACCGTACCCTCAAACAGTTTGAAGGGTTCAACAGAAATGAAAGTTAATCTCATTCAGATTTAACTTCTCTATACATCTATCTCATCTCTATAAAACCTCGGACTGATACTCCGGGGTTTTTTTATTTGGTATATGTAGGTAAATGAGGAATTAGGGTAATTAAGGACTCCAGGTCTACCTATAAAGCCGTCAATTGCTTTTCCTAATTACCTCATTTACCTTAATTACCTAAAAATCAGCGGGGGTTAAATTCTTTCCACTCCTCCCCGCCATAAGCGCGGACCGTCACATAGTCTCCATCTCGTCCTTCAAACCCGTGCGGATTCAGTGGCACCTTGCCGTATGGGGTATCCAGCACGTAATCAGGTATGGCAAAACCTGAAATGCGGCCTCGGAGCGCCTTCATCAATTCCATCCCCTCTTCAATGGTAGTGCGAAAATGCCGAGTCCCCCCAATAAGATTTGCCTGATATAAGTAATAGGGGCGGACCCGAATGCGAACCAGTTCGCGGAATAAATCGGAAAGTGCTTCCGGCGTGTCGTTGATACCTTTCAGCAAGACCGTCTGATTTCCAATAGGCACGCCCGCTTTTGCGAGCTTGTCCATGGCTTGGGCGGCATCATCGGTTACTTCTTTTTTGTGATTAAAATGCGTGTTAAACCACACCGGATGATTGGATTCAAGCAGATGGCATAACTCATCGGTGATGCGGTAGGGGTTAAAAACGGGAAACCGGGAGCCGATGCGGATCAACTCAACATGGTCAATACTGCGCAGCTCGGTGATGATCCATTCCAACTGACGATCACTGAGCAGCAGCGGGTCGCCGCCGGTTAGCAGTACGTCCCGGATTTCCGGCCTTGAGCGGATGTATTCAATGCCGGCTTTTACCTCCAGCCGATTCATGGTGTGCTCGTGGTCATCCACCATGCGTTTTCGCAGACAGTACCGGCAGTACGAGGCGCACCGGTTAACCACACAAAAAGCGACCCGGTCATTGTAATTGTGGACCAGGTTCTTTACCGGGCTGTGCGCCTGTTCTTCGAGCGGATCCAGATCATGAATATCAAAATCGTCTTCAAGTTCCTCAACGGTGGGCACCACCTGCCTGCGAGCCGGACATGTCGGGTCGTCAGGGTCCATCAGCGAAGCGTAGTAGGGAGTGATTTGCAACCGGAACAGGTCACCGGTTTTCCGAATACCTTCGCGTTCATTTTCGGTGAGATGGATCCACTTTTCCAGATCTTCGGTAGATTGCAGGCGGTTTTTCATCTGCCATTTCCAGTCGGGTTGCGACTCCGGTCTGGAATGTTGGCCATTTAGATTGGAAGTGGTATGGGCTTTGGAATCCGGCAAATTATTTGGGTAGATTAAATTTATAGGGTTTATCAGAAAACGTACACCGTCAACGCTTAGGCTGATTTGTAAATGCTTCACGGGATGTTTGTGTGGAAGCATCGGCATCAGGAATAAGTTCTTCGAGCATCGAAGCCAGGAATTCCGGATAGGGAACGTTTTCCATTTCTGAAAATACAGCGAAATGACTGTCCACAGCAAAAGTGGGTAAAGGATTGATTTCAAGCAGATGAGGTCGTCCGTCATCATCAAGTTTAAAATCGATGCGTGCAAAGTGACGCACGTTCATTTCCCGGCATAAAGCCAATGACCATTGTCCGAGTATTTGTTCAAGATCTTCATCTAACTGACCCGGCAACAGCTGGTCATCATCAGGTATTTCCCGATGATCCGATAAAGCGTGCACGCCCAGACGTGTATGGCGATCTACACTTCGTTGAATAACCGGCATGACCTTCAGCGGGTCTCCATACACCGAACAGGTATATTCCGCACCGGGGAGTAGTTTTTCCACCAATACATCCTGATGGTACTGATGCAGCATTTCAGAAACTTTGGTTTGCAGTTCATCCGCTGAATAAGCTATTGAAGATGAACGAATACCTTTAGCCGTGCCTTCATAACGCGGCTTCAGCAAATAGGGAAAATGTGTCAATTCATACTGCCGCAATTCTTCAACTTCTGAAACAGAGCACCCTTCAGCGACGGGAATGTCGATACTTTTGGCAATGAGGCGAGTAAGATGTTTATCCAGGGAGGATGAAAGTGTAGCCGCATCGCTGCCCAGAAAAGGAATTCCGTGCATTTCCAGCAGCACCGGTGCCCAGGCCTCGCGATTTCGGGTACCGTAGCCTTCGGCGATATTCCAGGCCAGATCAATCTCCGGCCGGTTGAGCAGATTATGCGGAGAGCCAATATCTACGGGTTGATGTCCGGCTATTTTGACGGCTTGCTTCATCGCGGAGATTGTAGATTCCGGTTCAAACTCCGCAAACCGGTCTGAAGGACCGTCAATGTGAGCGTAGTCGGCAACCCGGTCGTAAATGATTCCAATTCGCATTATGGCTATCAGTGTGTCGGTGTATTAGTGGGATAGTGTGTCAAAATAGAAAAGGCCGGGGTTTATTGTGCTACGTTGACTAAATTGGCTATATCATGTGATTGTTAAAAAATCTATTGCCCCATAAATATTTAGAAAATCAAAATTCATTAAGATATTCACCTGACCCACTGATCTTTTGACACACTGTAACACTGCAACACTGACCCACTGTATTGAAAACCGCCAAACATATATCCGACCGCATCCGGCTGATGATTGCGACCAAGCAATTTCAGGTGGGCGATGTACTGCCTTCAACCCGGGAGTTGGGCAAGCAGCTGGAGACCAGTTTTCATACCGTTCGTAAGGCGTATCATCAGCTTGCGGAAGAGGGGCTGCTCAGGTCGGAGCGGGGCAGAGGATTTGTCGTTAACCGCCAGACCACGAGCCTGGATAAATCCGAACGATTGGATAAGGGTGCGCAGCTTATCCGCGACGTCCTCGAAGAGTTGGTGGGTTACGGCCTGGATGAAGATGAGGTAGAAACCCTGTTTCAGGAACAGCTCAATTTCGTGGAGTGGCCGGAGCGTGTGCAGAGTTGCGCATCGGTCGGGCACACCCGGGAGCACGGTCGGATGATTGCCGACGCCATCCGCGAGCAGGTAGGAGTGAAGAGCAAGTATCTGGCGGCATCTGAGAGGAGTAAATCTGTCGGTTTTGACGCCTTGTTTTTACCCATCAACTACTACAACAAATTCCGGAGCGGGGATGAATCGCAAATCTTACTACCGGTACTATACACGCTTGACCCCGAACTCCTACTCACCGTCATAGAAAGAGCAGAGCTGGACACGCTGGCTTTGGTTACCTCCGAAGAAAGCAGCATCCCCCACCTGCTGGAAGAACTGAAACTAAGCCTGAAATTTCAGGGCTCCATCATGGCCGGAAGTATATATGGTAAATCCCTGCCCCTATTTGTCAGAGAGTCGGAATTGGTTCTCTACACCCCGGACTCCGCCGCACTCGTTGAAAAACAGCTACCGGAATCCCGCCGCCTGAAACTCCGCTACCAACTCAACCCCTACAGCGCCGACCTCATCCGCGCCGAACTCTGGGACCAATAATGTAAGGTATTAAGGTTCAGTTGCTCCTATGAGAGTGAACCGCTGAGGCGCGGGGGGTTTTCGCAGAGTTTCGCTGAGTAGGGTTTGAAG
>SLJN01000074.1 GCA_007135115.1 Balneolales bacterium | reverse complement strand
GGTCGCCTTTAACTCTGGATCCCGGATCTCCTCCTTACGTCGTCGTCCGGGATGGAAAAATTTTTTAGCTAAAAAGCTACTCCCCAAGGTTTGTAATTGATTCTATAGATTCCAAGTGGCCAAATAGGCAGACTTCCTTGCAGTCCAGGGGATGGGGAGCTGGGTTTTAGCTGAGCGCGGGTTTACCAAAGCCTTTTGATTCATAGTTGTTTCCCAATAGCTACTTTTTTAGCTTCAAAATGGTATTGGTCGTAATCCCGTTTGTAGAAGGCTTTGCAAATTGTGGAAGCTGTATTATTGAAATTTTCAGCTAAATAATTATTCTCGTTGTTTTTAAAAAAATATCTTGCAGTTGCTGTTGGAGGCGTGATCGGTACACTGTTACGATATTTAGCATATAGCTTATTAGACGCTAATGAAGCTACATTTCCGTGGGCTACAGTTACCGTAAACCTCATCGGATCCTTTCTACTGGCTTTTGTCGCTGCATCAATCAATTCGGGAAAACTTCAAAGTAAAACGCTTCAAGCAGGCGTTTCAGGCGGTTTACTTGCTTCATTTACGACCTTCTCAAATCTTGGTCTTGATATCGTAGTGCTGTTGAACCAAGCTGCATTTGGCACAATTGTCCTTTACTTACTGGTATCATTAGCCGGTGGAGGCCTCTTCGCTCTTGCAGGATGGCATTTAGTTAAATCACCGGAAACAAATGCTGAAAGCCCATGATATTCTGGATTGCAGTTTCCGGGTTAGCAGGAGCCTTACTGAGATTTCAGCTTGATCAGCTGCTAACATCAAGGTGGGGAACAAATTTTCCCTGGGCAACACTGGTGATTAATTTAATAGGTTGCATGAAGATAGGAGTTTTCTTTGCAATCGGACAAGCGTATCCGGAATACATCGAAGTCGTAAAAGTAATAATTACAGGGTTGTTGGGAGCGTTTACAACTTATTCAACGTTTACTTTACAGTGGGTTTTGATGTTGAAGCGAAAGCGGTTAACAAAAGCTACTTTATACATCGGAGTTTCCGTATTGCTCGGTGCTGCCTTCACAGGAGTCGGCTGGATGTTAACCTTGCTAATATTGTAGCTTGCAGGAAATACGGACTGAGTTGGTATGTAAAAATCTTTTAAAAAAAGGTTACTCAGTCTTGTGCTTTTTGTTTCAAAATGTATTTTGAAATTGTAAGTGTTTTAACAACTCATCCGGTAAAAATATGCTGTCATTGAGGATTCTGCTCGCAGCTTTCGTTTGGGTTACCTGGGCGGTCCCGGTAAATGCGTCGGTGTGCGATGAAGTTGAAGAGGGGTTTAAGCGAGGTGAGTGCTATCTTGAAAACGATCAAATCGGAGACTACTTCAGTTATGTAAGTGTTTACTACAATTCGATTGCCCGCGAAAATAATGACTACGACCCTCGTCTCGGCTTTCGGTTCATAGAGAAGGTTGTAAGAAATGATCGGACCAACTTTGCCGCACTTGCATCCGAAATGTATGATTGGGGGTTAAACGCTGAGGATGTTGAGCCTTACAAAGACTTGCTGGAGAGAGAAATACAATATATGGGACCGGTGCTTACATCATCGGAAAAAGAGAATCTCCAACACTATCTTGATGAACACGATCCTCGCATATACAAAAAAATAAGAGGGATATGGAACACCAGAGATGTAATTATTTCAAGTGAAATAAACGAACGCCTGATCGAGCATTGGGAGCGTATTATTTACGCAAAAGAAAACTTTACGAAAAATGATACAACCGTCTACGGTACCGACGAGCGTGGAGAAATTTATGTAAGACTTGGTGAACCCACCAACATTGAAAAGGGACGGGTAGGTACTTCAAATCATGAAGTAAGAGCGAAATTGTACGACCTGCAGAATAAAGGACATATACATCCGCAGGCCAGTGAAGAGGTATTCCGGTTGCAGCAGCATATTATGAGTTCGGTGATACCAGCTGATTTCGAATTATGGCAGTATTATGATGTGACGGAAGTTGAGCGGGATCAAATCTTTTTTCTGTTTGGCCGGAGAGGCGGTAGTGGTGAGTTTGGGTTGAGAAACAGTGTTGAGGAGTTTATATCAAATTCGGTATTCAATAACAGTGCTTTTGGCACCCGGGGAGGGGGTGGAGCAGATATCAGAATTGGTACATTCTTGCAGTTTGTCTATTACAACGATCTTTCAACGTACGATCGTTTTTTTGGCAATCGCTTGCAGGAATACGACCGGGCATGGCAAAACTCTATCGGTTTTGATCGTGTAGACGGCAGAACACTCAGAAATCGCATTTCGCGCTCCAATGCAACTCGCGCTACCCAAAGTGTATATGATCGGGCTCCGAATGACACGTCTATATATGAGCGAAGATTGGCGGGGTATGACCTCGATTTTCGACACTATCGCTTCCTGGACGATCATGGCAGACCTGAGTTTGTCAGCATAATCCAATCGGATCCCGAGGAATTATTTGATTTATACGGAGAGATTCCCGGCACCGATGATTCGCAGGTTTATAAGCTACATTTAAAACAAGGCGTTGTAAATCACTCATCCGAAAACCAAAAAAAAGACCGTAACATTACCAATATCAGCCGGGTTTACGATTCGCGAAGCGGCGTTGAGTCGGCTCCAAATTCTTCGCATTCACTGCTGGCATCAACCGATGATATGTATTCCATTGTTTTCTCTGAACTTTATTTCGGCATACCCGGTAATGATGATGATCCTGAGAGTTGGTCGATCGTCGGAATGAACAAACAACGAAGTGACTATCCCGAAAGATTGAATGATGATGGCAGTGAGTTACTTTTAAGTGATATCGTTCTTGGTAGCTCAGCAGGAGACACGGTCAGAGTGAGAGATGAGCTTATCGGACTTTTGAGAAAGGACAAAATTGAACAGGGTGATGATCTTCAGGTTATGTTTGAAGCCTATAATTTCAAAAGCCCGGATACCGACTACGTTCCTTACGAGATTGAATACCGTATCGAATCATCCGGCAGAAGTTGGTGGCCGTTTTCCGGCTCTGAGCACCAATCGTTGACATGGGAGTCTGTATCAGACGGCTGGAATGATTCCCAGTTTTTTGAAGTTGAGCAAACTGACCTTGACCCGGGAGTCTATACGCTGCATATTACAATTACTGAAACCGAGTCCAACAGACAAGCAGAGCGAAAGATCGAATTTGAAGTGATCGAAGCATCGGAAGATACCCAGACAGCCAGTAATGAATGATCCAACTCGTCGTTGAAAATGTGAATAATCCGATTCAGGACGGTATATGAGCTTTTTACGAAATCCCTTTTTTCTCGTTTCTATTCTGATATTATTGGTTGCCTGCTCAAGAGCTTTTGAACCCAATGTCAGAACCGGTGCCGGCCAGATGATGGTGGATGACTCCCCCGAGATCAGGCTTTCAGCTCTTGGATATTTCGACGATGAAGACGATACCGTAATTGATATTGAAACGGAAGTCGTTCTGGGTAGTCTGGTCTTTTCTTCGTCTGATGGCGTATTTAAAGCCAGTGCCGGGGTTCAAATCAACATATTTAAGCTCGAAGATAAAGACGATGAACGAGGCGAGCGCGTAGAAACCATTGAAGAAGGGTTTGAGGTAAGCGATGATGACGAATCCATCCGGACAAGTAACGAAACCTATACGTTATCTAAGCAGGTAAAAGTGGATCCCGGCAAATACAGAGTTGAAGTAAACGTCACCGATCAGGATTCAAGAAAAACAACGCGTAAGACTTCAAATGTGGTTGTCAGTGATCCCTTGGGTGCAGAGCCGGTACTTACTCACATGAAAATTACCGGAAAAGCTGCTGATAAAGCTGACTTCCCGGTAACTACCTACTCCATCCCATCCCGAATGGACTCTCTGAGCTTTCGCTACAAAGTCTCACGAACAGACGATCAGGATCCGGTTGATGTAAATATGCGGCTGATAAAATTCGAGTCCGACGATAATCCACCCAGGCGCATGAGTCAACCGCAGCCCACACGTGGTTCAATCTATTTCAGAGGGATCAATTACAACGACAAAACGATCATTGAAGAGCAAACACGAACACTCGTTGATGAAACCGGAACCATAGAGATTGAATACAAAACGCCGCTACCCGATCGGGGTGCCTACCGGTTTGAAGTTACGTTATCAGAAGAAGGGGACCGGGATAACCCGAAAACCGTTAAAGCGCGGGATTTTGGCGTTGTCAGTCCTAATTTCCCCCATGTGCGTTCGGTCAGAGAAATGGCCAATGCCATGGTCTACCTTATGCCTCGGGATGATCACAAGGAGATGATGGATATATCTGAAACGGACTCCCTCAAATCAGCCATGGATGAATTCTGGCTTGATAATATCGGAAGTAAGGATAAAGCTGCTCAGGTTATCGAGAAATATTTCAATCGCGTCGAAGAGGCCAATCGACAATTCACCAACTTCAAAGAAGGTTGGATGACGGATATGGGGATGATGTATGTACTATTTGGCCCGCCTTACTATGTTGACCGACGTGTAGACAGGTTGGTCTGGATATACGGTTACGACAGAAATGATCCTAACCGGGTATTCAGGTTTGAGCGGGCAAGGATGGATAGCGATCAATACCCCTTTACCCACTATGTACTGCTACGAGATAGAAACTATCATCAATTAGAGTATCGGCAAAGACAGCGTTGGTTGACGGGAACCATTCTGAATCGCCCTATATAGTCAGCCACTCAAGTTGTGTTTTAGCCGCGCGTTACTCGTACCGACGCAGGAGGTCGGGAGGGGCACGGATAATCGCAGTTTTTTGTAAATGGGGTTTTAAAATTGAGCTTTTTAAAACCACTTCAAATGACGCCTTTTGGTAGCGTGGGAAATGGTCTGCATTGAATGAATCCATTTTTCATCGAAAACGTCATTCCGACTGGAGTCGCGATTATAAAAGCTGCATGTGCAACCAATCCAGCCGCGACGGAACGGAGGAATCTAACCGGCTGCCATCGGTTGTTACTGTTACCAAAAAACTAACCTATAAACCAATCAGCGTTGGTTGCCTTTACAGATCGCTCCACTCCGGCGCGCTAGGTATTATCAATAATCGAGTACACCTCACCGCGCCTTTGGTGCCAGTAACATATGTTTTTTGTTGCGGATTTTCGCGGATCCGCCGGCAGTCGGACAAGTTTCACACGGATATTATGTGAAAATAAATCAAATCTTTAGCCAAGGCCTTACCTTACTTAATTGAAAAGAGCATTGAATTTATGATGGAATCAAGTTTCTGTCACCTTCTCAACAGTGCCACCGAAGGTGGGATTTGGATCTCGGGATGACGTTAAATGGCTACCAATGCCCCCCATATTCTGCCAAACTGGCGAATGATATTTTTTTTAAAACGGCAGATTTAACTAAAAAATCCGGGTGGGACCTCATTCGGACCATAGTGCTACCAAAGTGCGAACAGGTTCGGTAATGTATCGACCGGATTCGAACGTCTTCTATTGATGGTATTGCTAAAATCCAACGTAAAAAGCAATTAGATTTTGAAAAAGGCTACTGTAAAAATGACAGGGTAGTTTATGTTCAATTTAATTCGAAAAAAGAAGACCGAAGTAGAGAGGCACTTGAACTCGAAATCAGAAAATTAAGATTGTGGGCAAATTTAACATCAGGTGCATAG
>SLJN01000015.1 GCA_007135115.1 Balneolales bacterium | reverse complement strand
TATTCCTCTATTGCCTATTTCGCCGAATCGCATTTAGTATCTCCTTCGGCGCTGGTAGGTAACCACATCGTGAAGATCGGCATTTCGTTTTTGGTGATGATTGTTTTCTCCAAAGTTGATTATCACACGGTTGCCCGCTACAGCAAGTTCGCTCTGATTCTGAGCTGGGTCTTTCTGGTGATTGTGACGATGTACGGAACCGAGGTTTTCGGTGCTCGCCGCTCCCTGGATGTCGGCGTATTTTCCTTCCAGCCGTCTTCACTGGCGACGGTTTCCCTGCTGGTATATCTGTGTGTTTTGATCACCCGGAAACAGGAAAATATCAAGGATTTCAAGACCGGTTTTCTGCCGCTGATGGTCTGGGTGACCGTTACGTGCGGACTGATCGGCCTTGAGGATTTCAGCAGTGCCGCCATCTTAATGGGGCTATCTCTGCTGGTCATGTTTGTGGGACGGGTAAACTACTTCCACATTCTCGGCATCATCCTGATCGGCGCCATTGGCGCAGGTGCTTTGCTGATGCAGTCTGCCGAGCGGCAAAGCCGGGTTTCCAACTATATCGAGCAGGTTGTCCACATAAAAAGTGACGGGCTGGTGCAAGCTTCGGGCTATCAAGCGCAGCAGGCGCAGATTGCCGTGGCTCAGGGACAAATTCTTGGCGTGGGGATGGGTAAAAGCTCTCAAAGAGACTTTCTGCCGGCTCCCTACAATGATTTTATCTACTCCATCATTACCGAGGAGTACGGGTTGGTAGGTGCCATTTTCATATTGGGACTTTATGTCGTCATCCTTTTCCGGGGATTGGTTTTCATCGCGAAACGCGCCCTGGACGAAACCGGGATGCTCATAGCCGTTGCCGCCACATTGATGGTCACCCTTTACGGATTTGTAAACGCCGCCGTCGCGACCGGACTGTTTCCGGTGACCGGTCTGCCGATGCCTTTCATCAGTTACGGCGGTACCAGCATGTTGTTTACGGCTATGATGATCGGACTGCTTTTGAATATCTCCAAAAATCGAAGGGGGGCAGCGACATGAGCGGACCGCGAATTCTCATAGCAGCCGGAGGCACCGGCGGACACGTATATCCTGCCATTGCTATCGCAGATGAATTAAAGCATCTGGATGACGCTACCGAAATTCTGTTTGTAGGTACCCGGGATCGAATGGAATGGGAGGCTGTCCCCAAGGCGGGGTATGCCATCGAAAGCATTTGGATCACCGGATTTCATCGCAGACTCACGCCCAAAAATTTGATCTTCCCGCTCAAACTGATGGTCAGCCTGATGCAAAGCCGAAAAATTATCAAACACTTTAGTCCGGATCTGATGCTTTCCTGCTGGGGGTTTGCGGCCGGACCTGTCGGCTGGGCGGCTGGCAAAAAACGTATCCCGATCTGCATTCAGGAGCAAAACAGCTTCCCGGGATGGACCAATCGGAAATTAGGGCCAAAAGCGACCCGAATATATACCGCTTTTGAAGAGGCTGAATCCTATTTCGACAAAGATAAAATCCGCCTGTACGGAAATCCGGTTAGAACAAAACTGACAGGCAAGTCACGGGAGGAAGCTGCCGAGATGTGGAATTTCAGCCCCGGCAAAAGCACGCTGCTTGTCCTTGGCGGCAGCGGTGGCGCTCTGACGATTAATCGTGCCATGACGCGCCACATCAAACAGTTGCACGACAAGCTTGGCGTTCAAGTTATCTGGCAGTGCGGCAAGCATTATTATGAAAATATCATAGAGGAGATCAACCCGGTGGATTATCCCAACCTGCGGCTGCAGCCTTTTATTGATGATATGAGCAGCGCTTATGCCATTGCTGATCTGGCCGTAAGCCGCGCCGGCGCCATTTCCTGCGCTGAACTGATGCTCACCGGCACACCGTCCATATTGATTCCATCTCCAAATGTGGCGGGAGATCATCAGACCCAAAACGCGAACGAAATGGTAACCAAAGGCGCCGCTCAGATGCTCCGGGATGAAGACACCGAAGACAAACTCGCCAACCGGGTGACCGAGCTGTTCGGTTATGCCGACAGGCTTAAGAAAATGAAACAAAACGCCTTGAAACTCAGCAAGCCTAAGGCTGCAAAGGATATAGCGGAAGATATGATGGCCATAATCACCCCGAAAACCACAAAAGCAGAAGCATGACCAAGTCCGTCCAAACACAACCCATTTTCGGCAAAACGCGGCATATCCACATGGTGGGAATAGGTGGAATTGGTATGAGCGGTATGGCTGAAATTCTGCTTCAGCGGGGGTATACGATTTCCGGATCAGATGGCAGCGTATCGGAAACGACTGAGCGTTTGACCGAACTCGGCGCGACCGTTCATGTCGGCCATTCCGGCTCTAATATCGAAGGTGCCGATGTGGTGGTTTACACCAGCGCGGTGCAAGCTGATCAGAATGTGGAAACGCGCACCGCTATGGAGCGGGGCATCCCGGTGATCAAAAGAGCCGAAATGCTGGCCGAGCTGATGCGGATGAAATACGGCATCGGCATTGCCGGTACCCACGGCAAAACCACGACCACTACCATGACCGGCCTCGTCGTGCAGTCCGGAGACTTCGATCCGACCATTATTGTCGGAGGCCGGGTGCACAGTTTCGATAAAACCAATGCCGTGGTGGGCAGCGGGGATATCTTCATCGTGGAAGCCGATGAGTTCGATCGGACCTTCCTCAGGCTCTCACCTTCATTGGCGGTGATTACCAACATGGAACTCGAGCATGTGGATATCTACGAAGATGACGAAGATATCAAAAACGCCTTCGTTGAATTTGCCAACAAAGTTCCGTTTTACGGTGCGGTGATCATTTGTCTGGATGATCCCATGCTGCGCAGTATCATCCCGCGCATTGACCGCAGGATGATTACCTACGGCTTCACTCCGCAGGCTAAAGTCCGGGCGGTGGATGCGAAGCAGGGAGCGATGAAAAGCACCTTTACCGTATTTTTTGAAGATCAGGAACTCGGAAAAATTTCGGTTAAAGCTCCGGGCGAACATAACATCCGAAATGCGCTCGCTTCCATCGCGATCGGCCTGGAGTTGGGGATGGATTTTGAATCCATCAAAAAAGGATTGCAAAAGTACACGGGTATCTTCCGGCGGTTTCAGATTAAATATGAGGAAGATGATCTGATGGTGATTGATGATTATGCCCATCACCCCACCGAAGTTCAGGCTACGCTTCAGGCAATCAAAAAAGGGTGGCCGAAACGTCGCGTTGTGGCTGTATTCCAGCCGCACTTGTATTCGCGTACGCAGGAATTATACGAGGACTTCGGTCTGTCGTTTTTCGACGCTGAAAAAGTGGTCATCACCGATATCTATCCCTCCCGGGAAGAGCCGATTGAAGGGGTGACCGGCCAATTGGTGGCAGATACCGCGAAAGCCTACGGTCACCGTGGCGTGCACTATGTGAATGATAAAAATGAGCTCCCTTCACATCTGAATGAAATTGTTGAACCCGGAGACATCGTGGTGACTATGGGGGCAGGCGATATCTACAAATACGGCGAACTCTATGTTCAAATGCTCCGCAAAGGAGATAAGAAGGTTTCATCACCCGAAAAGAAGAAAAAGTGATCTGATTGAAGACCAACGGTAAACATAGTACACCCACTTCGATGGGACGCAGGATCAACAAGGGATCCGGGAAAAAATCAGCCTCCCGGCCTAAGTTGCCTGATGTTTCCATCAATAAGGCGTGGATTTATGTGATGTGCATCGCAGCCATCCTAGCGGTATCACTGTGGCTCGGAAATCAGGCTATGCGTAGCGCTGAGGTCACCGATATCCGGGTGAGCGGCAACTATTTTACCGGTGAAGAGGAAATCATCAACGCACTTGAGATCGAAACGGGCACACCGCTGGACAGCCTGAGTTATCTCGAAGTCATCGAACGGGTTGAGTCGGTCCCTTACATTCGCCGCGCGGATCTTGATGTCTCAGCAGCGGGACGGATGCGAATCAATGTTACCGAAAGACAGCCCGGTGCCCTTCTGGCCGGCGGGGATATGGATAGTTATGTGGACGAAGACGGCGTCCGGCTGCCGGTGATCACCGGTAAATCCAAAGATGTACCGCTGTTGTACTTGCCGGCATCTGAGGTCAGAGCAGATTCTGTTTCGGGTGATGCCTTTGAAGTACTTTCGGAGTTTATGGCGGCTGTCCGCTCGGATATGCTGACCTACAACACGATCAGCGAAATAGGCTATGACCGGGAGGAAGGGGTAGTAGCACTGAGTGAGGAAAATACAGTAAGACTCGTTTTTGGCCATGAAAATTTCGAGCGGCGGATCAAAAACTGGCGCGGGTTTTACACGGAAATCATCCCGGAAAAGGGAATGCAGAACATGCGGCGCGTCGATTTACGGTTTGAAAATCAGGTAGTAACGCGGGAGCGGTAGAAGAAATTCAGAACATCATAAAATGAGCAGTACCATGGAAGAAGAGCAAATTATTGTAGGCCTGGATATCGGTACCACCAAAGTGTGCGCGGTTGTGGCGTCGGTGAATGAGCTGGATCAGGTTAATATCCTGGGTGTAGGCAAAGCACCGAGCGACGGTCTTAACCGCGGGGTCGTCGTAAATATTGACCGTACCGTCAATGCCATCAAAAAAGCTGTTGAGCAGGCGCATCTGGCTTCAGGTATAGAAGTAAAGGCCGTCAATGTCGGGATTGCCGGTGATCATATCCGAAGTATGCGGAGTAAAGGTGTGATCACAATCAACAACAAAGATAATGAGATTACGGTCAAAGATGTTGAGCGCCTTTTGGAAGACTGCCAGAGAATAATGCTGCCGTCGGATCAGCAGATTCTGCATGTGATCCCTCAGGAATTTATTGTGGACGGCCAGGACGGCATCAACGATCCGGTTGGAATGAGCGGAATGCGGATGGAAGCCGAAGTGCACATCATTACCGGACTTGTATCAGCAGCTAAGAACTTATATCGATGTGTTGAACGTGCCGGGTTTGAAGTCAATGATATCATACTCGAACCGCTTGCTTCTTCCTACGCGGTACTGGATGATGAAGAACGCGAGGCAGGCACCGTGCTCGTCGATATTGGCGGTGGGACAACTGATGTAGCTGTCTTTCAGGATAACACCATCCGTCACACAGCTGTAGTTGCGATAGCCGGACAAAAAGTGACTGATGATATCCGAATTGGTTTGAGTGTTCTGGAAGACCAGGCCGAAAAGCTGAAACGCGAGCACGGATTGTGTTATGCGGATCTGATCGAAGAGGATGATATCATAACCGTTCCGGGAATTGGTGGAAGGCCTCCAAAAGAAATCAAAAAGAGTATTCTTGCCAAAATCATCCAGGCGAGAGTGGAAGAGATACAGGAGATCGTAGCGATTGAAATCAAACGCAGCGGTTATTCCGGAGAGTTAAGTGCCGGCGTGGTCGTAACCGGGGGCGGTTCCCTACTCGACGGCATTTGCGAATTGAGCAACGAAGTAATGGGCATGGATTGCAAAGTCGGTACGCCGCGTGGTTTAACCGGCGGTTTGCTCGACGAAGTCGATACCCCGATTTACGCAACAGGAGTCGGGCTGGTCATGCATGCCCTGAAAGCACAGAAATCACCTTCAACCAATAACATGGTGCCGGCATCCACGCAAGGCAGCAGTGTTGAAAAAGTAGTTAACCGGCTCGCTGAGCGGATGAAGAGCTGGTTCAAAGAATTTTAGAGCAATTAGAACAGAGTTTTAAATAAAGCAATCTAACCGAGACAGGAGTAATCTATGGCTAACTCAACGAACACACGATTCAGCTTTGATGAACAAAGCCAGGAGAATGCCAAGATCAAGGTCGTCGGAGTTGGCGGCGGTGGTGGTAACGCCATTAACAATATGATAGCCAAAGGCTTGAATAATGTTCAGTACATCGCCTTAAACACCGACGTACAGGTCTTGAATGAAAACGGTGCCGACATGCGGATTCAGGTCGGGAAAAACCTGACCTCCGGACTCGGAGCCGGTGCACGGCCGGAAATCGGCAGAGAAGCCGTTGAAGAAAACCGGCACGAAATAGAAGAGGCGATCGAGGGCGCCGATATGGTATTTGTTACCGCCGGAATGGGCGGTGGCACGGGTACCGGCGGAGCTCCGGTGGTATCTTCCATTGCCAAAAGAAAAGGGACGCTGACCGTTGGTATTGTCACCCTTCCGTTCATGTGTGAAGGCCCCATCCGGATGAAATATGCCGTTGAAGGGGTTAATGAACTGAAAAAGTGTTGCGATACCGTCATCGTCATTCCGAATGAGCGCCTGCTGGATATCTGCAGCGAGGACACCACGCTGACCCAGGCTTTTGAAGAGGCCAACGAGGTGCTTTACAACGCCACCCGCGGTATTTCGGATCTCATCTTGATGCCGGGTCTGATCAACCTCGACTTTGCCGACGTCAAAACGACCATGCTCGATGGTGGCGCGGCCATCATGGGTACAGGTATCGCCCAGGGCAATGACCGCGCTGAAATCGCAGCCCGGGATGCCATCAGCTCGCCACTGCTTGACGGAATCAGTATCCGCGGAGCACGCAATGTGCTGGTGAATGTTTCTTCCAGCTCCGATATGGGAATGAAGGAAGTGACTACGGCTACCAGCATTATCCAGCAGGAAGCCGGTGAAGAAGCCGAAATCATCCTGGGTACGGTACTGGATGAGAGTCAGGGTGATGAAATGCGCATCACCGTGATTGCCACCGGTTTTGACCTGGACAGCGAGCAGAAAGCCACGCAACGCAAAAAAACGCCTGCGGCTTCCGGATTGCAAGAGGAAGAATCTGCGAAAGAAGAACCCGAGCAGCAGCAACAAGAGCCGGTACAGCAAGAAGTTAAGCCACCATCGGCAGATGAGCTGCCGCGACGGTTTTCCAAAGGCAATTCTTCCGAGTACTACAAAGGTGAGAAAAACCTGAAAAACCTCGACTCCCCGGCCATTCATCGGCGCGGAAACATCCGTCCGCTGAAGCGCGAAGAGGAGAGCGAGGAAGAGCAACAGAAAAAAGACCAGGGCGGCTTCGGACTCAAGCGCGGCAGCGGTAAAAAACTGCTAAACAACCGCGAAGAGCGCATTGATAAATCCGACAGCGAACAGCCCGCATTTCTGCGCAAGATTATGGATTAATCAATCCGGCGACGGACTTTCTACAACCACCAATTAGTAGATTGCTTAAGGCAAGGCCCTCGGAAGGGGGTGCTTGCCTTTTTGTTATGGTATTTGCCCCAAAAGTCTATCTATAAGTTGCGGTTTAGGAATGCAAAATACTTTTTACACTTCTAAATACAGAATTATCTCATCATCATCACATATCAAGCTCTACCAGAATTACAGCAGGGTTGGGAGTTTCAAAATCCTGATCTTTATCCAGATGGAGTCTTTTGATTTCAGGATCAATACAGCAATCAGCGTTTAGTTCGATGAGCTCCTTTGAATTATCGAGGCTTGAGGTCATGTAGACCAGGCGGTCATCATATACATTGCTTGCCCAGCTATATAAATCAAATTCTCCGATATCGTTGGTCAGTTCATATGCGCCAAATATTTCACCCAGACTTTGCTCTCTGTCATAGATAGCTGTTAAAATATTTATTCCGTCATCATGGCCATGACTGTAGGTAAAGTATTTGAACTTTTCTGTCACAAAAAAGTTCTGCACATTCCAGGTGAAGTTATTCTCTGATCTTACTTCGTGGTAGGTTTCTCTTGTATGTTCAGCAAAATACCATTCGTAATCTATCTGATCGTCGCCCAGGTCAATGATATATCGCGGCTCAGGCTCATAATTGTCAAGATGGTAGATGGTATCGTTAAAAGTGTAATAAAACAGCGTGTCCTGATCATCCGTGATCCAAAAATTATGATGACCGTGGAAACTGAAGTCCTGCCGTTTCTTTTTGATAGGCATATATTTGTCAAGCAGAGAGTTTCCTTTGGCTAAAACTAATTTGTGCTCAGCATTATGGGCAGGCATGGGGGAGTCATCATGGAATAGATAAGTAGAGTCACCAATGGCTAAAAAAGAACTTGGGGATACTTCAGTTTGTACTTCATGATCGAACTCTCCGTCATCCAGGCTGTAATAATTCATCTCCATGTTTTGAAGATCTTGCAGGCCGATAAGGCTTTCATCAGCATTTACATAAAAATCCACCGGGTAGCTGAACTCGCCCGGTCCATGGCCGTGATCATCAAGTGTAAATTGGTGGCGGCCTTTCTTGTCAAAAACATATAATGCGTGGTTCCTCCCCTGATCTAATACGAAAATATGATCTTCCGTAACCTTAATTCGAGCAGTATTCAATTCAGAAATGATGCTTTCCTGTACCGTCTCCAATGGAATGATTTCTATGTCACCAAACACATCTGAAATCTTCAGATCTCCTTCAAATTCATCTCCTGCAAGTTTTTCCTGAAACGCAGCCACGGAAATTTCATCAGCATTATCAAATTCATCATGCGGGCTAATCCGAATATTTTCAACGGTATCGGTTTCGCTGCAGGAAATCATTATGCCGGCAACAACTAATAATATTATTAGTATCTTCATGAAGCTTAGTATTAATTCTTTGGTAGCATGCCGGAATATAGTTTATCCCACACTCTGGCACAACTCTACCAACACCCCATTGCCATCCTTAGGGTGCACAAATGCCACCAACTTGTTATCCGCGCCTTTTTTGGGCTTTTCATTCAGCAGCGTATAGCCTTCGGATTTGAGGCGAGCCAGTTCGGCGTAGATATCATCCACTTCGAAGGCTATGTGGTGCAGGCCTTCTCCCTTTTTGGCTACGTATTTTGCAATTACCGAATCCTCAGAAGTGGCGCCCAGCAGTTCTACTTTAGATTTATCATTCAGGAAAAAAGCGGTATCCACCTGTTCGCTTTCAACAGTTTCCCGCTTGTAGCATGGTGTATTCAGTAATTTCTCATAATTGGCTACCGCCTGATCGATATCTTTAACCGCTATTCCGATGTGGTCGATGTGCATACGCTTTTTCTCTCTTTTTAAGAATTAAACCAGTCTTTCAACTCTTTTGCGGTGTACGTGCTGAGTACCCGCTGTTTTTCAAACCATCCCTTCCTGGCAATTTGAACGCCGTAGCGAATATCATCAATGCCTTTTGTAGTGTGGGCATCCGGGCAGATTGCGGTTTGAAGTCCGCAGTCGCGTGCTTTTTGACCCCAGCGCCAGTCGAGATCCAGCCGCCTTGGGTTGGCGTTAATTTCGATGGCGGTGTTGTGCTCTGCCGCCCACTCGATGAGTTGGTTAAGGTCGATATCACTTCCGCCGCGTTGCAATAACAGCCGGCCCGTAGGGTGACCCACAATGCGGGTCGCCGGATGTTCAATAGCAGCCTTAAAACGCGCCATCATCTTGTCGCGGCTCATTTCCAGTCCGCTGTGAATACTGGCGATTACGAAATCGAAGCCTTCCAACAGTTTATCATCATAATCGAGATTGCCGTTGGAAAGGATATCCGACTCGATTCCTTTAAAGATGGTGAAAACGTGACCTTCTTCGGAGAGCTTTTCGTTGATCTGATCCACTTCGTCCCATTGGCGCTTCACATCGTCCGGTTTTAATCCACCTGCATAGGCGGCGGTTTGGGAGTGGTCGGTCAGCCCAAGATATGTGTAGCCCCGTTCTATACAAGCGCGCGCCATTTGTTCGACGGAATACTTTCCATCACTCCAGGTGCTGTGGGCGTGGAGTACTCCTCGGATATCATCATGTTCGAGCAGCGAAATGCTGTCATTTTTTTCAAACCAGGCAAATTCGCCGCGGTCTTCACGCAATTCCGGCGGAACCCATGCCAGATCAAGTTCAGCGTAAATATCTTTTTCGGAATCGTATTTTACGGGTTGATCAAAATCCGTATTCCCTCCACTGTCAAGCTTGAACAGACCGTATTCATTCAGCGAAAGGTTGCGATCACGGGCACGTTGGCGCATGACTACATTGTGCTCTTTGCTGCCGGTGAAATACATCAGTGCAGCAGGAAACTCTTTGGGTGAGACGATCCGAAGGTCCACTTGTCTTCCCTGGTCGGTTCTCACCGAGCTTTTGGTATCCCCGCGCCCCAGCACTTCAACTACGTGTTCGTTTTGGGTGAATACATCAAAGATGGCGGAAGCATGATCGGAATCGGCGCCAATCAAAATGTCGATATCTCCGATGGTTTCTTTCCAGCGGCGTAATGATCCGGCCACCGAAATTTCCTCGACCCCTGAAAGCTGTTTGAGATCCTGATACAATGCGGATGCAATCTCATCAGCTTCATTTAACAGACATCGCTCACCGAATTGCTCGAGCCACTCAATGGACTTCAGGATTTTTTCAGCGGACTTTTTCCCCATACCTGACAGACCGGCAACCGAGCCATCGGCGCATTTTTCTTTTAATTCATCAAGGGTGGTAATGCCAAGTTCATGATGAATTTTGTAGATTTTTTTGGGTCCAAGCCCGGAAATGCGCAGCCACTCTTTCAGATCATCGGGAACACGTTCGCGCAGGTCCGAAAGCACCGGGATTTCGCCGGTTTCTGCCAATGCGTAGATATCTTCGGCAATCGACTTGCCAATCCCTTTAACATCGGTGAGTTTCTGTTGTTCAATAAGATTAGCAACGGGGGAGTCAAGGGATTCAATCGTGCGTGCGGCTCGATCGAAGGCAGATGCACGAAAGTCGTTTTCTCCGGCAAGCCGCATCAGCACGCCAATCTCTTCGAGATGGGCGGCAACCAGCTCATTGGTGAGGTTCATAAACAGGTCCTAATTAAAGGATAGAAGTCTTGATTTTAATCTTCATCTTCAACTTGCCATTCGGAGGCTACCGTACCGCGGCGTTCTTCTTCCATATCAAACCAAATGACATCCTCAAATCCGTATGTTTCAAGCTGGATTGTGGCAAGTTGCAGTGCTTCTTCTTCATCCATCTCTTTTTCATCTCTCGCAACCGATGCTACGGTAGGCATATACAGATCGTAACCTTCATTAGCAATTACCGTTCCGTATTCTTCTGACTCAACACCGGATGCCGTATGCATATCACCAGGTTCTCCCTTAATGACCAGGTAGTGCTGATAAACGTTATGCATCATTTCAAAACGGCGCAGGAAAAATATGGGAATCCATTCATCATCACGGCGAAGAAAGCCGGTGCGATGGAATTCTTCATCCTGCTCAACCCGCATTCTTTCCAGCACTTCTCCATGCCAGGGAACTTCATCCTCCGGAATAACCATTCTGTCAGACCAGAATACGGCGTTGTCAAGAATAGTATCGTGATACTCTACAGGAAGTATACTGCGCTCTTCCTGGGCATAAGAGGTGTGAACAGCGATTCCGAATAGGAGCCCTGTGATTAAAAGTGATGCAACACAGCGTTTATGAATGGACGTAATTGCCATAGCGCGGTACTATTGAATATCCTGAATTATTAATCAGTGAAGTTAATATATTATCTGAAACTTATCTAATAACAATATTGCGATGCAAAAAATTAACTGCAATCCAGCTCAGATATAATGGGTAATTTATGCAGGGGTTTGCACCGCATAGTTATAGACGGTCTTGTTATGGGGGATCAAAGATAAATCAGCTTAACACTTTAGTCGGAAACCTATTTATGACAAGCGCTGGTATTTTCAGTTTTATAGTATGGTAGCCGGCTTGTATTTTTAGATTATCGGATTACATCTTACAAATTTAAACAGCCCAGATGATTCAGCACAATGACATAGGCGGGGTTTACACAGCTCTGACTACTCCGTTCGATAACCAACTTTACATTGATAAGCAGGCCTGGTATCGTTTACTTGACCATCAGGCAGAGGGCGGCGTTGATGGTGTGATCATCAACGGAACTACCGGGGAGTCGCCTACGATTTCTGAAGATGAATTTGAGTTTTTAATCACCTCGGCAAGGGAACATTTTGGCCGATCAACCCAAATATGGGCCGGCTCGGGAGGCAACGTAACCGAGGCTTCGGTGGCAAAATCAAAAAAAGCGGCAGAGCTTGGTGCCGATGGGTTGCTGCTGGTAACCCCTTATTACAATAAACCAACGCAAGAGGGGCTCAAACACCATTTTTTAACGATAGCCGAGTCAACCGATCTGCCGGTAATGTTGTATAATATACCCGGACGAACCGGCACTCTCATCGCTACGGAAACCCTTGATGAGCTTGCCGGTCACCCGAAAGTTGCTGCCACCAAAGAAGCAACCGGGGACATGGGGCAGATTCTTGAGATTATTCATCGCACCGGGAATCGTTGCGCGGTACTTTCCGGCGATGATGCGATCACGCTGCCGCTTGTTTTATCCGGTGGCTCAGGTGTGGTATCTGTGATCGCCAATCTGGTTCCCGGACTTATGAAGTCTTTGGTGGATGAAGCCCAAAGCGGAAATGTTGAAAAAGCTCAAGAGATCCACCGGAAGCTATGGCCGCTTATGAAAGCCTCTTTTTACCAGAGCAATCCTATTCCGATCAAAGAGGCACTTGCGATGACCGGTATAATGCAACCTTACTTGCGACCTCCGCTGGTCCGGCTTGAAGAGTCCTACAGAGCATCACTCAAAACCATTTTGTCTGATTTAAATCTGATTTCCTAACCAATCTGAACTTATTCTATGAAAAACGCTTTAACCGTTACGGCACTTCTATTTGGCTTTCTCGGATTTGGGGCATCAGCGCAGTTGCTGCATGCCCAAACTTCTCCGGCTGATTATTTGGGATACGAACTGGGTGACCGGTTTACTCCCCATCACGAAATCCTCAATTATTTTGAAACCATAGCCGGTGAAAGTGATAAAGTGGAGCTGCAAAAATATGGTGAATCCTACGAGCGCCGGCCGCTTAAAGCTGCTTTTATCAGCTCGCCTGAGAATATGGAGCGGCTGGATGAAATCAGGCAGAATAACCTGAGGCTTGCCGGACTTGAGGACGGCGACCCGGATGAAGATGCCCCGGCAATTGTGTGGCTTGCCTATAACATTCATGGCAATGAGTCTTCTTCCTCAGAGGTGGCGATGAAAGCACTATATTCGCTGACCGGCGGAGATGAGCGCGCTGAAGAGTGGCTTGAAAATACCGTTGTGGTCATTGATCCCGGTATGAATCCTGATGGACGGGAGCGCTATATCAACTGGTATACCCAGGTTGCCGGAGTGGATGCCGATCCCCGCCACGAAACTCGTGAGCACCACGAACCGTGGCCCGGCGGTCGTTTCAACCACTATTATTTTGATCTCAATCGCGACTGGGCCTGGCAGACGCAACAGGAATCCAAATACCGAACCCAATTATATCTGGAATGGCACCCTCACATCCACGCCGATTTCCACGAGATGGGGTTTGACAGTCCGTACTATTTTGCACCCGCCGCCGATCCTTTCCATGTTGATATCACCGATTGGCAAAAGGAGCTGCAAACGCTGATCGGAAAAAATCACGCCGAATATTTCGATGAAGATTACCGGCTTTATTACACCCGCGAAGTTTTTGATTTGTTTTATCCCAGCTACGGGGATACCTGGCCAACCTTCAACGGTGCCATCGGCATGACCTACGAACAAGCCGGTCACGGTCAGGCCGGCCGGGCGGTTATTACTGCTGAAGGAGATACGCTCACGCTTGCGCAACGCATTCGAAATCATCATACCGTAAGTCTTTCGACAGTGGAGGTGGCTTCGCGAGAGCAAAGCAGAATTGCTGAAGAGTTTCAGGCCTACCATCAGGAGTCGGTTGATAATCCTGCCGGAGATTACAACACCTGGCTGATCCGCGGCGACAATCATCCCGATAAACTCAAACAGATATCGGAATATCTTGAGCGAAACAAAATTGAATTCGGCTATGCCGATCCGCCCCGGCGAAATCAGCAGTCATACAACTATAAAACCGGTGAGCGGGAACGTGTGGAAATTCGGGAAGATGATTTGATTATTCCGGCAAGTCAGCCCAAATCCCGCCTGGCGAAAGTGCTTTTTGAGCCGCAAACCGAAATTGTCGATTCGCTGACCTATGATATCACGGCGTGGTCGTTGCCTTATGCTTATGGGTTAGAGGCGTATGCGGTGGAGTCGGATATCAGTATGCGGGAAGAAGGGATTCGATTTGCTGATTATGAGCCGCATCAGCCGGAAGGGAAGCCCTATGCTTACATCGTTCGCTGGGAAACCATTTCCGATGCCGCTTTTTTGACTCAGGTGCTGAAGCACGATATCCGGCTGCGCATAGCAACGCAAGAGTTCAAAATGGAGGGTGAAACCTTTGAACCGGGTACGGTGGTCCTTACGAGAAACGGAAATGAAGAGATGGGGGATCGCTTTGATGAAATCATCCAAAAATATGCGGAGAAATATGAGCGCCCCCTCTACTCCGTAGCAACCGGGTTCGCCGAGGAAGGTATTGATCTCGGGTCCAACAACATGAGGCACCTTGAAAAACCAAGTGTCGCTCTTATTGCCGGTGAGGATGTAAGCAGCACCGGCTTTGGAGAACTCAGACATTTTTTCGAGCGTGAATTGAACTTTCCGCTTGCCGTGATTGATATGGATCAGGCGACCAAAGGCAATCTGCGGGACTATGATGTGGTACTGCTCGCTTCCGGAAATTACTCCAGTTCAGCACTTAATCGGTTTAAAGATTGGATGAATGAAGGAGGTCGACTGGTGACTATAGGAAATGCCGTTTCCAATTTATCCGGGATATCCAATATGGACGCACTTTCACTCAATCTTCCGGATGAAGCCGCAGATTACGAAGGAGAAGTTGCAGATCAGCAGCAGGGAATTACCCGCCGGTTCGGGGATCAGCAAAGAGATGCTGCAACGGAAGCCGTTCGGGGCAGCATCTACAGAATTCAACTCGATAATACACACCCCCTGGCTTATGGGTATGATGAACATTATTTCACCCTGAAAAACAACACCATCGGTCTTGAACCATTCGAACAAGGCTGGAATGTCGGCTATCTGGAAAGAGGCAGTCACTTGAGTGGTTTTGCCGGGCATAAAGCCCGCGATGAATATGAAAGTTCTATGGTGATTGGGCATAACTCAATGGGGTCCGGAGAGCTTGTTGTTTTTGCCGACAATCCGATCTTTCGGTCATTTTGGCATAACGGCAAAATGATGATAGCCAATTCGGTTTTTATGGTAGGGTTGTAGTTTTTTAAGGTGTGGCTACCAAGACGTACCAGGTGTTTTAAACCTGGCACGTCTTCTTGATAGCGATCATTTCTGCTTTAAAAACTATAGCCGAAATCTCCAGCTTCTTAAATCCTCTCGGAAACCAGGTCACGGATTGGCTTGTATTTCTATCAACTTACCATAGACTACCACCAGCAACCAACTTTGATTAAAGACAATGTGCCAGGTTTAGAACACCTGGTACGTTTCTGCCTGCCAATAAAAAAGTAATAGCTTCTACAACTCCTTCTTCATCAACCCCAACTTAAGATCTTCGCCGGATGGTTTTTGATATAATCGCAGCTCAAATTCGGGAGCTACGGCAAAGATATGATCAAAGATATCCGCCTGAATTTCTTCATATTGAACCCAGCGAGTGTCGTTGGCAAATGCGTAAACTTCAAGCGGCAGGCCTTCTGGTGTGGGTTGGTGTTGGCGGACCAGCGTCATCATTTCGTGGTTGACCTTCGGATGTGATTTCAGATATTCATAAATATATGCACGAAAGGTTCCGATGTTGGTAAGCCACCGGGTGTCCAGCGGTGAGCGTACTTCATTTTCGCCGTGCTGATGATGATAGGCTTCCAGCTCGTCCATTTTTTGATCAATGTACATCCGGAGGTAACGTGACTTTTTAAACCGTTCAATTTCATCCATATACAGAAACCGGATGGTTGAAATATCGATATAGAGGGAGCGCTTGATCCGCCGACCGCCGCTTTCCTGCATGGCTCTGAAGTTGCGGAAACTGTGCTCCAAAAATTTGTGCGTCGGGATTACAGTTACAGTACGATCAAAATTTTGAACCCGAACATTATTGAGTGCTACGTCAATGACCGGACCATCGGCATTGAATTGCTGCATCTCGATCCAATCCCCGGTTTTGATGAGATTGTTGCCCGTGAGCTGGACGCTTGCAACAAGAGATAACAAGGTATCCCGGAAGACCAATAAAAATATCGCAGTAAGTGCGCCCAGTCCGCTGAGGAAATACCAGGGTGAACGGTCGGCAATCTGGGCGATAATCAGGATGGTCATAAACAGGTAGATGATAACCTTCCCGAGTTGAATATAGCTTCGGATCGGGCGGGAGACATCGGTCGCGAACTCGTGATAAGCAGCGTGTAGAGCTTCCAAAATCGCATCAAGGGTGCGGGCTACCACCAGGATCATCAAGGCATTAATGACCCGAACAGCCAACGACAGCAGATCCTCCGGCAGATATGGCACCCAATCGAGCCCAATCTGAAAGACGATCAGCGGTAGTAAAAAAAGCGAACGATGCGGAACCTTATGATCTACAAGCAGTCTGTACCAATGAAGATTGGTATGCTTATAGAGTTTATTGAGAAGCTTTATAAGCCAAAGCCGGACGACAAAGTGCAGAATTACTGCAATACCGATAAGATATGAGAGTCGCACCAAGGTTACGACCCTTTCTTCAGCCACAAATTGATTGAAAAATTCTTCCATTTTGGAGTGTGTTTTTGATCACCCCGAAAATAAGGAAGTAAACATTAAATGCTCATCGAATTGAAACACAGAAATCTAACCGATATAGCATGGCTTCCGATCAAATAACTAACTTTCAGCAGGCGAAGTAATTATTCCACCGTCACACTCTTAGCCAGGTTTCGAGGTTTATCGACATCACACTGTCTGTTGACGGCGATGTAGTAGGCGATAAGCTGAAGCGGAATAACCGTTAGCAGCGGGCTGAAGCAATCATGCGTATGCGGTATCGTGATACTGAATTCTGAAAGGCGATTCACATCTCCGTTATTGGAATTGGTAATTGAAATGATGCGGCCTTTACGTGCACGAACTTCTTCAATGTTACTCACCATTTTTTCATTGGTGTGATCAGTCGCGGCAATAACAACTACCGGCATGTGCTGGTCGATCAGTGCAATCGGGCCGTGTTTCATCTCAGCGGCGGGATAGCCTTCGGCATGGATATAAGAGATTTCTTTGAGCTTCAGGGCACCCTCAAGCGCTACGGGGAAGTTGTAGCTACGTCCCAAATAGAGAAAATTAGGGGCATACGTAAAAAGTTTCGATAGCTCCTTGATGTTATCCTGGTTATTCAGAATCTGATCGACTTTTTCCGGAACTTCATCAAGATGGCGGATTAACTCGCGCATCTGCTCTTCATCAATAGTTCCTTTACGTAGACCGATTTGAAGTGCCATCATTGCAAGAACAACAACCTGCGCGGTAAACGCTTTGGTGGATGCTACTCCGATTTCAGGTCCGGCGTGGGTATAGACTCCGGCGTCGGTTTCCCTGGCGATCGTAGAGCCCACTACGTTACAAATTCCGATAACCGTAGCACCGCGTTTTTTGGCTTCGCGCAGAGCTGCCAGGGTGTCAGCCGTTTCTCCGCTTTGTGAAATCACCAGCAAGACATCATTCTCATCCACCAGTGGATCCTGATAGCGAAATTCGGAGGCATACTCCACTTCCACGCGCTTTTTCGCCAGATATTCGAACATGTATTCGCCGACCAAAGCAGCATGCCAGCTGGTACCGCAGGCAGCGATAATCAATCGGTTGGCGTTGGTAATTTTATCCACTACGGCTTCAATGCCACCAAGCTGGATGCGGTTTTCATCTACCATCAGCCGGCCACGCATACAATCGGCTATCGTTTGCGGCTGCTCATAAATTTCTTTGAGCATAAAGTGCTCGTATCCGCCCTTTTCAATCTGCTCCAAGCTCATAGCCAGTTCATGCACAGATTTGGTCAGTGGCACATCCTTGATGGTTTTGACTTCGTAGCTGTCATTACGGATGATGGCCATTTCATCATCATCCAGATAAACCACCTTGTTGGTAAACTCAATGATGGGAGAAGCATCCGAGGCAATAAAATGCTCGCTTCCGTTGATGCCAATCAATAATGGAGAGCCGCGACGGGCAGCAATCAGCATATCCGGATAGTCCTGATGAACCACGGCGATGCCAAAGGTCCCTTGAACCTGATTCAAGGCCAGCTGAACAGCTTTTTCAAAATCCATAGTTTCACTCTCGTGAATCTCCTCGATCAGATGCGCCAAAACTTCCGTATCAGTCTGTGTGGCAAAAGAATGCCCCTTTTGCTCAAGCTGTTTTTTCAGCACGTCGTAATTTTCGATGATCCCGTTATGCACCAACGCAAATTTCTTATGCTGGGCGGTATGCGGATGTGCATTGACATCATTAGGCTCTCCGTGCGTTGCCCAGCGAGTATGACCAATACCTGCGTTACCGTCTAACGCTGAGTTTGTCAGATTTTCTTCAAGCGCTGCAACTTTGCCAACGCTCTTTTTGATCAGAAGTTTGCCGTTGAGCGTAGCAATACCGGCCGAATCATAGCCCCGGTACTCAAGTCGCTTCAACCCTTTGATGATGACATCTGATGCCTTTTGATCTCCTATATACCCTACTATTCCGCACATGCGATTACTTGTTTTTTATGATGAAATTCGACTGCCAAATTTAGCAATTCCAACCGGTTTATAACAATTAAGATACCAATCAGAAAAAATCCGAAAGGAACGCCACATCTCTTTGGACCGTAATGAAGAACGAACTTTCCGCTTTAAAGCTATATAAATCGGTTTTAATCTTTAGCAACATATTGGGATATTTCGTGCCATAGGATAGAAATATTTATACATTTCAAGTTGATAGAACGTATTGCAAAATCTTCTGATACAGAAAAACATAACGACAGTGATCAGCTATACTCATTAATTAAGCTTGTTGAAGCAAAATCGGTAAACGGAGTTCAAACCGGCTTGATCTTGCATTTGAAACCAAAAATTCATGTTTGACTTAAAACTCTAAATGCACTTATTAGAACAGGCCCGGTAATTGTTCACGCATAGAAAGAATTGCTAAATTTTTAGGGAGTAAAAACAAGTACATGCAAATCTGCTTTTTCGAAGACGAGGCACTTAGTCGATTTCATCCGCTTACGTTAACTCGTCCGATAGATGAATTGAGATGTGGTATTTATACTATAAGAGAAAAGTGGCTGCAGGCGCTCGATACCGATTTATTTGATCGTACCGACCGTCATCCGGTTACCGAATACTATCCCCGGAATCCGGAGTCAGGTTCACAAGATATCATCTGGATTAACAGCCGCTGTTTGCCGGATGAGGCCTTGGTAAAAAAAATCAAATCATTGCGGGTGGACCAGGTAGCTGATTGCAAGGGTATTCCGGTAGCTGCCAGGACTGCCACTATGCCTG
>SLJN01000182.1 GCA_007135115.1 Balneolales bacterium | reverse complement strand
CAAAACCTATTCATCCGTTATGCTAACCCCTACTTCAAACTTAATATGGCTTAGTGGTATTTTAGCGATATTGGGAGTTACTGTATGACACTATAAATATGAGAGTCGTGCAACAGACACAAAGGCCGGACTCGATCTATCCTTTTTAGATTTTTCATCATGTATGTTCCGACTATACATTGAATGGAACTCAGTTGGTAAATTGTTTCAAACCCAACATTTTTCAAATAATGATAAAATTGGTAGACGCCACTTAATTACCATAACTGCCATCTACCTTCATCCAAAGCTCGGATTTGTAGCCTGTTCGAGAGTCGGCGGTTCGCTGGAAATATTCAGTTAATTCATTCTCTGTCAATTCGGTGTGTGCTTGTTCGGCAAGCTCCAGGCCTACCGATTCCCGCATGTCAGCAGGTTCATCGTAGAAGTCGATGGTGGCGTACGCATAATCCAGAGCCACACCACCGGGGTAAAGCAGGGTGTACATGCCCCAGCTGTTGAGAATATCCAGATCAATACGGATTTCGTGGATCGCTCCCCAGAAATCGACTTCCATTTTTTCATGTTCACCGGTTCCGTCTCGGGTATCGAAATAGTTGATGGTGAGATAATTGCCTCCCGGGTTTTGCTGATCATCCGGTGAAATCAGATGGTCTCGTTGCCAAAGCTCTGAAAACCTAATCTCCGGACTGTTTTCGTCTGACTCATCCGAAAGAAGCTCATCCATGTCCCCGAATTGATCAACTTGATAAATCGCTACGTAGTTATGAGAATTATCTGGGTCACCAGCAATTACTTTATATAAACTCCATTCCTTGATGATCTCACGATCCAATTGATCATCCAGTTTGGACACGAGGTAGTCTGTTTTAGCATCTGATTGATCTGTCGCAGACAGGTATAGATAATCTACTTTTAAATAAACCGGATCAGAAGTTTGCTCCGGTACGTTGAGTTGATTTTGTTGATCGCTACAGGAAGTAAGCAGTAGCACGATCACCATAAATTGAAGTCTGACCATGGCATTTTTTTAATGTGAGAACTAACAACAGGTGGTGGGCAATGTATTTATCATGATCATTCATTACAAGAAGGCTTCTGAAGTAAATCGGTATTCGTAAAGCAGACTTAAGTCCGCCTTTTTTGATTATATTAGGATTCAAATTGATCAAAAACTTTAGTCATAGAAGAGATGTTCGGCGATTTATTTGATATTGTTTTACTGGTTATCGTCTTCTGGCTGATATACCGATTTGTCAGACGCTATTTGATGATGGCCTAAGCGATAATCCGATAGGTATCGCTTAGGGTTTAGGTTGATGGAATCTCCCCGTCAATTTTCAATTCCGGCCAATATGTTTATTTTCGTGTTCCACTAAGTTGCTTCGAACCGACTTTATGCTGTTGTAGCGGTTCTCGAAAAACACAAAAAAATAACAACTCAATTAAGGCCAAAAAGGCTAAATTCGCGGGAGGATTCTATCGACGTTCGAATATTTACGGTTTGTATGATTGTAGCGCTATCAGGAATATTTGCCCCCATCCAAAAGGGCAAGGCACAATTACCTGCAGAGTTTCATGAAGATGCCGACTTACGGGAAATGATCGGCCAGATGCTGATGGTCAGTTTTGATCCGAATAATGATTCTGCCGATACGCTGCATACGGATATCCGGGAGCGCAACCTGGGCGGTGTATTGCTATTTGATTATCATGCAGAAAGTCCGGAGTCATTACAACAGTTGACCGGTGAATTGCATGAAAAGGCTGATACGCCGCTGTTTATAGCCATAGACCAGGAGGGTGGGGAAGTTGCACGCCTAAATGAGGAAAACTATTTCGAGCAGACCAAAACCGCTGAAGAACTTGGCGAAGCTGACTCCGAACAGCAAACCCGTGATCAGGCGGCACTGATGGCAGGATGGCTGAAGGATGGCGGTATCAATATTAATCTGGCACCGGTGGTAGATGTTAATATCAATCCGGACAGTCCGGTTATTGGTGGGATGGAGCGCAGTTTTTCAGATGATCCTGAGACCGTAACCGATCATGCCGGATGGTTTACAGATGAATTTAAAGAACAAGGTATCATTACTGCGCTCAAGCACTTCCCGGGGCACGGCAGTGCAGAGGTGGATTCACACGACGGTTTTACCGACATCAGCCATACATGGGAAGATGTTGAGCTGGATCCCTATTTGGATTTATTGGATGATGGTTATCCGGGAATGATCATGCCGGGCCATCTTTTTCATGAGGATTTTGATCCCGATCACCCCGCAACCTTGTCTGAAGAAATCTTGAGAGGAAAGTTGAGAGATGAAATGGATTTTGATGGAGTGATTATCTCCGACGGCATGTTGATGGGTGCTATCCAGGAGCATTACGGCTTTTTTGAATCTGTTAAACTTGCCATCAATGCGGGGATGGATATCCTTTTGTACAGCAACAATGAACACGAAGAGCTATCGCTGGTTCGTCAGCTTAAAGATTATGTGGAAGATGAAGTGAGCCAGGGTAATATCAGCAGAGAAACGATTGAAAACTCCTTCAATCGCATCATGAAAATGAAAGAAGAACAGCTGCAAACGGAGGCTTCCATCATTGCGGAATCTGATGAAATTCCGGAAGATTTTAATCTTACTAATTACCCCAATCCATTCAATCCGACGACAACCATTTCATTTGAGCTACCAGAGCAACAGCAAGCACAGTTGGAGATCTATGATATCCAGGGACGTAAAGTTGAAAAACTGGTGGACGGCCCGCTCAATGCCGGATCCCACACTTATGAATTTGACGGGTCGGGACTATCTTCGGGTGTCTACATATATCGGCTGGTAACCCCGGAATATCAAATCACCCAAAAGATGACTCTGGTGAATTAAGCGATATTTTCTTTGAGTTTTGTTTAACCGCATGTCCGCACCGATGCAGTAGGCATGGGAATCTACGCGGATCTATGCGGGTTTTATGAGAGGGTGTAAAACTAAGCTTGTTATGGAGAGGGCCGCACAATTCACAGGATCGGGTCCAAATTGAATCTGTATTGTAGGGACAAGGCATGCCTTTTCCCTACTGTTGAGAGACGTAAGGAAAACTGCGAACCACCAATATTGACGCAAGGAGGCAAACAATCGGCGATTATAATGGGCAGTTGGGATTTGGAAATAATTACCCCTTAACAAACCATAGAAAATTGTAGATACCATACTCCTTAATCCAAAATATTGTAATTAAAAGCATTTGATTCAAAATGTTATTATTTAAATACGTCTATTTGTAAAAGATAGTTACTCCATTGCATATCTAGTTGAATTGCATTAACATCGGCATTCATATATGTGAACCCCTAACTCTAAATGTAGGAGAATTAAATTCATGGGTAACTATCTGGATGTGATTGACGAGTTGAAAGAAAAGCTCGATAACGACAAAAAATTGGCAGATTCATTAAAAAAGTCCCTTTCCGATGCTAAGAAAAAAGCAAAAGATCTACTTGAGCCTACTTTGTTCAATGCCCTTAAGTGGCCTGTGGATATACCGGATTATATTGATTACCTCGTAGCTTATGCGCAATGGGTGCCGAATCAGTATGGTGATGCGTGGAAGAAGAAGGGCGCAGATCAAAACCAGGAGGTATATGACCGGCTGTGTCATTTCCATTGGTTGATAAATCAGCCTGTGGACGATGACAACAAACCAATTGCTGAGTCTGAAGTCATCCAAAGTGGCACATGGTTCAAAGAATGGCTCATCCGCTATACGCGTAAGTGGGGTTCGTTTCTGGATACCACCGAATCATTTAATGATTCTACACTTCAGTCATTCATTGATAATGCACCACAATACAATGTGCTGGACTCCATGGTTAAGGATCCGCATACCCGTAAACTAAAGCCAAATGCTCCAAGCGGATGGCTAACATTTAACCAGTTTTTTGCGCGAGAGTTAAACCCCGGTTTGCGACCAATTGATCAACCTGACAAAAACTCATCGATTGTATCACCTGCAGATTGTACGTTCAAAAAAAGATACGACATCAATGAGCATTCGCAGATACCTGACATTACTATCAAGGGTACACATAAATTTGCAAGCATTCACGAGTTGTTGGATGATAGTCCTTATAAAGATGATTTTGCGAACGGGACATTTGTCCATTACTTCCTCGGACCCTATGACTATCACAGGTTTCACGCACCCGTTTCCGGTAAAGTTGTAGAGTGTCGTCCTGTTTTAGGAAATGTCTATCTCAATGTTGAAATCTTTGATGATGAGTTTCACGCTCCCGACAGTTCTCAAGGCGGATACGAATTCTCTCAGGCAAGAGGCATCATTATACTGGATACCGCAGAATCAGAATTCGGAAATATTGGTAAAGTTGCCATTCTGCCCATCGGAATGAGTCAGGTGTCATCCGTAAATATGACTGCAGAGTCATGTAAGTCATTGTTGAAAGGAGAGGAGTTCGGCTACTTCCTGTTCGGGGGATCTGATATCATCATGTTGTTTCAGGAGGGTATTGGTCTTGAACTGAATGAAAAGCAAGAACATCACAAATATGGTACTCAGGTAGGAACCTGCGGATAATTGTGATTTGATTTAATAGAACCATCAAAACTAAATATAAATCATGAAGCAATACTATAACATCAAAGCGTACCCGGATCAAAATCTGGTTGTTGAGGTCTGCAAAGGGGATTGGACCGTACAGGTTGCTAAAAGTTATCTCAAAGACTTTGAAAATGTTGCCAAAGATGTAACCGGTAACGGTTCCTGGGCTTTATTGACCGATGCGGTAAATTGGAAATCTACCGATGATGAGATTATCGAAATCATCGGTGATCATTTCGAATGGAACCGCAAAAACGGAATGACACACAATGCCAACGTTACCTCTGGTATTGTTGAACAGCGTAAGCTTCAGCAAATGTTTGAAGCCGGAGGTGTATCTCACATCGCAAAGGTATTTCTGAGCCGGGAGGAAGCACTTGAATGGCTCAGAAAAGAAGGCTACAGCGTGTAAGTAACTGTTAAAAATCAATACGAGAGTAAAAGAGCCCTCCGCAAACATAGTGATTGCTTAAATGCGATTGTAAATCAAGTCGGAGGGCTCTGTTCTATATTTAGACTGTCGTTACGAGACAGATATTATCAAACTGTTTCGGTGCCAAAGTTGTCAACATGTGGAAAACTTTTACCTTTTTCTACCAGTTTGCATGAAGTTATAATGATCAACATTATGTAATTTCCGCTGTCGTTAGTCGGATTTAATCATTCAAAACCAACTTCATCAGCCTGCATGTGTACATTTTCCCATCTGCATTGCCACAGTCAGTATAGCCTGCTCGACGGAGCCGCCGCCATTGACAAAATGGTCAATAAAGCCGCCGAATACAGTATGCCGGGATTGGCCATCACCGATCACGGGAATATGTTCGGCGTGCCGAATTTTGTGAATACAGCGAAAAAAGCTGGGGTAAAACCGATTATCGGATGTGAGTTTTATGTGACGCCTTCGCGCATGACCGAAAAAGACACCAAAGAGCGGTATCATCAGGTGTTGCTGGCGAAAAACATGACGGGCTATCACAATCTGGCAAAGCTGACCTCCCTCGGCTTTGTGCAAGGATTGTACTACAAACCGCGCATCGACCGGGAATTACTTGAACAACACAGTGAAGGGTTGATCGCGACAACCTGCTGCATTCAGAGTGAGATCAACCAAAAACTGTTGAAAGAAGGAGAGGATGAGGCCAAAAAACTTTTCAAATGGTATGTGGATCTCTTCGGCGAAGATTACTACATCGAACTTCAGCGACACGGGCTGGCCGATCAGGATAAGTGCAATGAGGTGCTGATCCGATGGAGTAAAGAATACGGCGTTAAGATGATCTGCACCAATGACTCCCATTATGTTGATCAGCGGGACTCGGAAGCCCACGATATCTTGCTTGCCCTGCAAACCAATGCCGAACTTTCCGACCCCAACCGCTTCCGGTTTACCGATGACAACAATCAGCTCAACAAACAATTTTATGTGAAGCCGCCGGATGAGATGGCGGAGTTGTTTTCCGATGTACCGGAATCCCTGGATAATACCAACGAAATTGTTGATAAGGTCGAAGACCTGGATCTCAGTTCAGAACTGCTGCTGCCGCACATTCAGGTTCCGGAGCAGTTCAAAACGATGGATGACTACCTCCGGGATGAAACGTACAAAGGAGCCCGCGAGCGCTACGGTGAGATTTCAACAGACTTGCAGCAGCGCATCGATCGCGAGCTTCAGATCATCAAAGACATGGGGTTTGCCGGCTACTTCCTCATCGTGCAGGGGTTTACGGATGTAGCACGAAACCGCGGCGTTTATGTCGGACCCGGACGTGGTTCCGCCGCCGGGAGTGTCGTAGCCTATTGTATCGGGATCATCAACATAGATCCGATGAAGTACGATCTGCTCTTTGAGCGGTTTCTGAATCCGGAGCGGGTGAGTCCGCCCGATATCGATATCGATTTTGATGATTCCGGAAGGCAGGAAGTCATCGATTATGTGGTGGAAAAATACGGCCGGGAAAATGTGGCTCAGATCATCACTTATGGTACGATGAAAGCCAAAACCGCTATCCGTGACGTTGGCCGTGTGTTGGGAGTTCCGCTTGCCGAGGTGAACCGCATTGCCAAGCTATTTCCGGAAAAACCGGGGTTGGATACTTTCAAAAAAGTGACCAATCCCGAAGACAATCCCGATACGGCTGAAGAAATCAAAGAGCTCTTCGAGAGCGAAGATCCGCAGGTCAAGAAGATGATGGAGTTTGCCAAGGTTCTGGAAGGGTGTCCGCGGCAGACGGGGATTCATGCGGCAGGTGTGATCATTGCTCCGGGAAAAGTCTACGATTACGTTCCTGTTTCCCTGTCGAAAGAGAAGGACGTGGTTACGCAGTACGACGGGCCGTCCGCCGAGGACTGCGGTCTGCTGAAAATGGACTTTCTCGGCCTGAAGACCCTATCTATCCTGAAGACAGCCATCCAGCAGGTTGAGGAAAATCACGGCATCACCTATGATCTGGATGAAATCCCGCTGGACGATAAAAAAACCTACGAGCTCTATCAGCGCGGGGATACGGTGGGTACGTTCCAGTTTGAGTCAGACGGAATGCGCAAATACCTCAAGGAGCTAAAACCCACAAGCCTTGAAGACCTCATCGCCATGAACGCGTTGTACCGTCCCGGTCCGATGCAGTTCATTCCGCAGTTTATTGACCGAAAGCACGAGCGGGAAGAGGTTGCTTATCCGCATGAAAGCCTGGAAGAGATTCTGCAGCCGACCTTCGGGATTATGGTCTACCAGGAGCAGATTATGCAGACGGCGCAGATCATCGGAAACTTTACGCTGGGGAAAGCCGATATCCTGCGCCGGGCGATGGGTAAGAAGAAGATGGATGTCATGCAGCAGATGAAAGAGGAATTCATCTCCGGCGCTGCTGAAAATGACATCAGCAAAGAAAAGGCGGTCGAGATATTCGACATCATGGAGAAGTTCGCACAGTACGGGTTCAACAAATCCCACTCGGCGGCCTATTCGGTGGTGGCTTATCAGACGGCATTTTTCAAAGCCAATTATCCGGCTGAATACATGGCTGCGGTGCTCACGCACAACATGAATGACATCAAGAAGGTCTCTCAGTTTATTGAGGAATGCACCCACATGGAGATCCCCGTTGATGCGCCGAATGTGAACACCGGTCGGGGTATGTTTCTGGCGAAAGAAGGCCGTATTCAGTACGGCCTTGATGCGATCAAAGGAGTCGGAACCAATGCCGTCAAACATTTGGTGGAAGAGCGTCAGGATAACGGCGAATACCAAAGCATCTTTGATTTCACCGCCCGCGTTGATCCCCGCTATTGCGGTAAAAAAATGCTGGAAAGCCTGATCATGGCCGGTGCATTTGATTCCCTCCACAAAAACCGCGCACAACTCCTGTTTAATCTGGATGATGCCGTCGCATACGGCTCCAGAAAGCAGCAGGATAAGTTGATGAATCAGGCCAGTTTATTCGGCGGGGGAGATAGCGGTAACGGAACGCAGAATGATGAACCCAAGCTCAAAGAAAAAGAGCCGTGGACCAACATCGAGCAGCTCAAAAAAGAGCGCGAGTATATCGGTTTTTTCCTCAGCGGACACCCACTTGATAAATACAGCGATGATATCCAGCTTTTTTGTGCCAACACGCTCAGCCATGAAGAGTTGGGCGGACTTGAAGAGCGGGGCGCCGTGAGTGCGGCCGGTATCATCACCCAGGTGAAAGAGGTTAGAGATCGTAAAGGCCGTCCGTTTGCCTTTCTGACGATGGAGGATAAAAAAGGTAGCGCCGAAGTGATCGCCTTTTCCGATACCTTCGACAAACACATGAACCTGCTGAAACCCGACACGCTTGTAGCCGTCGAGGGCAACGTGGATACGAGCAGGGGAGATCCCAAAATCATCGCCAAATCCTTCGATCGCATCGAAAATCTGAGGGAGAAAAATCAGGGTAAGATCAAGCTTCATCTGGACCTCAAAACAGATCAGTTGGAAAATGATGACCTCAAGCGCCTGTCAGATCTGTTTGATCAAAATCGGGGGAATACCCATGTATCCTTCAAAGTACACAGCAGAGAGGCGGGCATTTTTGATATGAACGTGCGCAAATTCGTAATCGACCCGAATGAAGAGCTGCTTAAACAGCTCAAATCGCTTGTTGGGAAAGAGCATGTGAAACTCTATAAAACCAATTAGTGTGTCTGTAAGAAAACGCCAATATCGGTGTTCCGCTCGTCCCAAAAATCTCACCCCGACCTGTCGGGGCTGCGCTTTTTGGGAACTTCGCGCGCCTTGATCTTAGCGTTTTCTTACAGACACTGCCACTTTTCTTACAGGGATCAATTAGATATTTGGGAATAGGGTAATTGAGGAATTAAGGTAATTAGGGTGGTAGCAAAGCAACTAATGGAGCCAATCACCGAATTACCTTAATCCCTCAATTACCTCAATATTACCTGCCTACTACTGCTATGATTTACGCACGACGCAACCTGATTACTACCAAATCTTATCCCGAACTTCCCCCAGCCAGGATTGCCATTCGGGTTCGTTGCCATCAAGCTGCAACTGACCGGTAGACCAGTTCTCGTTTTTGAAATGCTGGAACACGTCCGTCACTTTATCCTCAAGGTGTTTCATTTTGATTTTTGAGTAAGGCCGAAAACTCAAATTAGAGACGGAATCGTAGACATAAATATCGTGATACTTTTTATCCATCTTGATAATTTCAACGCTGAAATAAGCGCTCTTGTCATCACTCATAAGACATCCATGATTTTGATCGTAGTCCTTTTGGTTGGAATCAGGTTAGTTTATTAGGATGAAAAAAGCAAATCCCGTGTATTAACAATAATGAAGGCCCGTCATAAAACTTTGAACTCAACCATTGACTTCTGAGCCGGTTTCCCTTAGTTTTGACCGAAATGAATAACACATATCAACATATCGCACAGTGGTGGTGGCCCGTAAGTCGGGCGGATTGACCTGTGCATGTGTGTGGTACCGATTGATTTTTTGTACAGTCAACCCGCTTCAGCTCGTCTGAAAGTGGGTTTTTTTGTTTTAAGGAACCTATATGGATCAAAACCGATTTAAAAAGCTGGCGACACAATACTCTGCCGTACCGGTATGGCGGACCCTTCTGGCGGATACGCTTACGCCGGTCTCACTCTTCATGAAACTACGTGAAGGAGCCGACGCCCCTTTTCTGTTGGAATCGGTTGAGGGAGGAGAGCAAGTCGCACGCTACAGCTTTTTGGGACGTGATCCTTACCAGCGGCTGAGCTACAGAGATGGCGAGATAAAACTTCAGGCAAAAGGTCATCCTGAGCAAAGGTTTAAGGGCGATTACCTTGAAAAACTCAAGGAACTCACACAAAAACTCGATGAACCTGAAATTCCCGAGTTGCCGCGTCTGACAGGCGGAGCCGTGGGTTATTCCGCCTACGATACCATTCGTCTGACCGAGCATCTGCCCGATGAACCTGCTGATGATCTCAACTTACCCGATGCGGTATGGTCGTTTTATGATGAAATTTACGCCTTCGACCACGTCAAACACCGGGTTTTGTTGATTAAAACCGTGTTTACCTCCCCGGATATTCCGGCAGAATCGCAGTACCAACAAGCCGTCGAAGCACTTGACCGAATGGAAGAGCAGGCAAAGCGGCCGGTATCCGATTCCATGTCGGTTTCGCTGGAAGGTGAAATTACTTCCAATACCACCAAAGAAGCCTTTTGTGAGCAGGTGAAAAAGGCCAAATCCTGCATCTTTGAAGGTGATATTTTTCAGGTCGTGCTCTCTCAGCGGTTTGAAACCCGTTTTGAAGGAGATCGCTTTATGCTGTATCGGGCGCTCCGAATGGCAAACCCATCACCTTATCTATTTTATCTGGATTATAACGATTATGCTCTGGTTGGCTCATCACCGGAAGTTCTGGTTCGGGTTGAGAACGGCAAAGCCGGATTGATGCCCATCGCCGGAACGCGACCTCGAGGCAAAACCACCGATGAAGATCTACAGCTTGAAGATGATCTCAAGCACGATCCGAAAGAAATCGCTGAACACATCATGCTGGTTGATCTGGGACGCAACGACCTGACACGCGTCTGTAAACCGGAGTCGGTGAAAGTAACGCGAAACCAGGTTATCGAACGGTACTCGCGGGTTATGCATATTGTTTCCGAAGTGGAAGGGGAGCTGCATCCCGACAATCACCCCGTAGATGCACTTCGCTATTGTTTCCCGGCAGGTACGGTGAGTGGCGCCCCAAAAGTTAGGGCCATGGAAATCATTGACGAGCTGGAGCCAACACGCCGCGGACCTTATGCCGGAGCCGTCGGCTATATTGATTTTTCCGGCAATCTGGATACCTGTATTGCCATCCGCACGATTCTCGCTACCCAGGATCGCGCATACATCCAAGCCGGAGCCGGCATCGTTGCCGATAGCGAACCCGAAAAAGAATTTGAAGAAACTGAAAATAAAGCCAAAGCACTTTTTGATGCTCTGGATATCGCAACATTGTTAGATGAAGAGGAAAGTGACAGAGTGACAAAGTAACATAGTGACAGAGAGTTTTTGCTACTTCTTTGTTACTCTGTCACTCAGTTACTTTGTCACTTTCCCCCTAAACCAAATGAGTAAAATGAAAACCATACTTTCGGGCATACAACCTTCCGGGAAGCTTCATCTTGGAAACTATTTCGGTGCCATTCGCCAGCACATCAAGATGCAGGAGGAGGGGGATGCCTTTTATTTCATTGCCAATTATCACTCACTGACCTCCCTCAACAACGGTGAGGAGCTCTACCGGAACACCATGGATGTCACGCTCGATTATCTCGCTTTGGGGATGGATCCGGAGCGGTGTACGTTTTTTGCACAAAGTGATGTGCCACAAGTGGTAGAGTTAAGCTGGATCCTCGGCACGTTGACGCCGGTCAGCCTCATGGAAAAGTCCGTAGCCTACAAAGATAAAGTTGCCCAGGGACTGGCGGCAAATATCGGACTGTTTACCTATCCGGTTTTGCAAGCTGCTGATATTCTGATTTACGGTTCGAACCTGGTACCGGTAGGAGCGGATCAGAAGCAGAATCTGGAGATCAGTCGCGATTTGGCATCCCGGTTTAATCATACCTATAACGGCGAATATCTTACGATTCCGGAGCCTTATATTGTGGACTCCGTTGCCACGGTGCCGGGTATCGATGGACGCAAAATGAGTAAATCCTACGGCAATGCAATCAATATTTTTGATGAAGGTAAAGGCCTGAAGAAAAAAGTGATGGCCATCGAGACCGACTCCACGGAGTTGGAAGCCCCCAAAGATCCGGACAGCTGCAACGTTTATGCGCTCATCAAACTTTTTGCGGATAAGGAAACCTCCGATGAAATCGCTGAAAAATACCGGACCGGAGGCTACGGATACGGTCACGCCAAAAAGGAACTTCTCGCCTTGATTAAAGATTATTTCGACGAGGCTCGCGAAAAACGAAAAGAACTGGAACAAAAACCCGATTACATCCACGATATCCTGCGGGAAGGCGGCAGAAAAGCGCGGGAACGCGCCGAACGCATCATGGAGCCGGTACGCGAAGCTACCGGCATCGTCAGACATTTTTCCATGGAACAGCCGTTATCATCCCGTTAAGTGTAGAACTTATGATACTTATAATTGACAACTACGATTCATTTACCTGGAATCTCGTTCATCTGATAGCTGCTCACACCTCTGAGTACAAAGTTGTTCGCAATGATGCCATTAGCATCGGTGAAATTGAGCAATTACAGCCCGAACGCATTATGATTTCACCGGGACCCGGGCGACCAGAAAATGCCGGCATTACTGAGGAAGTCATCCGCCGGTTTGGTCCTGAAACGCCCATTTTGGGAGTTTGCCTCGGGCATCAGGCCATCGGTCGCGTTTACGGCGGGGAAGTCATCCATGCGCCGTCGTTGATGCACGGCAAGACCTCCGATATCAGCCACGATGACAAAGGGGTTTTTGCAGGTTTGCCGCAGAAATTCACGGCGACCCGCTACCATTCCCTGATTCTTGATCCGCAAAAAATCCCGGATGAACTTGATGTAACGGCACACTCGGCCGATAGTGTCATCATGGGCATCCGGCACAAAAAACACCCGGTTGAAGGCATTCAGTTTCACCCCGAAAGCATTCTCACCAAAACCGGTCCGGCTATGATTGCCAACTGGTTGAATGAAATGGAAGTCGTAAAATCCGCATCCTGAATACATTTATGAACTTTACTGACATACTGGAAAAAATCGGGCATAAGGAAAACCTGAGCGCTGAAGAAGCCACCTTTGCGCTGAAATCAATTATAGACGGAGAAGTAAATCAAGCTCGGACGGCGGCTTTTCTTTACGGGATGCGTAATAAAGTAGAGACAGTAGAAGAGCTGGCATCATTCGTCCGTGTCATGCGGGATGCCGCAGTACCCGTGGAAGTAGATACTTCCAACGCGGTTGATGTGTGCGGAACCGGAGGCGATCACACCGGCACGTTTAACATTTCTACTGCAACCATGTTCGTGGTTGCCGGAGCCAATGTACCGGTTTTGAAACACGGGAACCGGAGCGTATCCAGCCAAAGCGGGAGTGTGGATGTACTGGAAGCCTTAGGTGTTAATCCTGTCCTGCAAAAAGAGCAGGTGGAAGCTTGTTTTAATGAAACCGGAATGGCTTTCATGTTTGCCCCGAACTTTCATCCCGCCATGAAAAACGTGATGCCGGCACGCAAAGAGTTGGGCATGCGAACCTTTTTCAATATGCTCGGACCTCTTTTGAATCCGGCTGGGGTAAGGAGACAGGTCGTCGGGGCCTATAGCCGTGAAGCTGTTGAACAGATCATCGCCATTCTTGCTCAATTGGATACCGAATTTGCCTATGGCGTACATGCCCATGACGGAATGGATGAATTTAGTACATCCTCTTATTCTGATGTCGTTGAGCTCCAGGGTAATAAATTTGGTGAGTTCCAAAAATTCGATCCACGAATGTTTGGTTTTTCGATGGTGGACGCCTCTGATTTAAAAGGGGGCGACCGTGAAACCAATGCTGAAATTATCAAAAAAGTGCTCGAAGGTCAGGGCACGGAGGCTCAGGAGGAAATTGTTGCATTGAATGCGACTTTTGCCATCTATGCATCCGGCATTTATGAAGATTTGCAGGAAGCGCATCTGCTGGCAATGGAAACGCTCGAAAGCGGACAAGGTGCCGAAGCGCTGAAAAAGTTTGTTGAAGCGACCAATGATCTTGCGGATAAAACCAAGGATTCGGCATGAGTACCATCCTGGATCGCATCGTAGATCAAAAAAAGGAAGACCTGATCAAGCGGAAACAAATGGTTTCCCAGGTTGATTTTCAGAGTTATGCTGAGTGGGAGCGACCGCGTAAATCCCTATCTCAGGCACTTTCAGGAGACGATGTTCGAATCATTGCAGAGCTTAAGAAAGCATCGCCTTCCAAAGGAGTCATTCGGGAGGATTTTGATGTTGCCGAGATTGCAAAATCCTATGAGCAAAACGGCGCTTCAGCATTGTCGGTTTTGACGGAAGAACGCTTTTTCCAGGGCAGTCCGGAATATGTAGAAATATTATCAGGTAAATCCGGATTACCAATTTTGCGCAAAGACTTTATCATAGATTTTTATCAAATTCAGGAAGCTCGTGGAATCGGAGCCGATGCCATTTTGTTGATAGCTACGATCACCAGTGGAAGTCAGCTTATGGAACTGCACCACGCGGCGACCGAAGCCGGCCTTGAAACCCTGATAGAATGTTACGACGACTCTGAGTTTGATCAGATTGATTTTGAAGCGGTGCAAACGGTAGGCATCAACAATCGCGACCTCCACAGCTTCGAAGTTGATGTGCACCGCGGTATTAAGGCGTTGCAGTCGCTACCGGATCATTTGCATACCGTTTCAGAAAGCGGACTTTCTACTCGGGAAGATATAACTTTGCTTCAACAGGAAGGTATCGATGCCGCTCTGATTGGAGAGTTTTTTATGAAACAAGAGGATCCGGGTGCAGCACTAAAAAAGCTGCTAAACGATTAAACAAATCAGAGCTATTATTTTCGCTGAGACAATTTGATTCAAAACAATTAAACCTATTATGACTGAAGAAGACCCGCGAACACGATTGAAGATCTGCGGTATCACAACTCTTGAAGACGCCCGGTTTGCTAGCGGTGCTCTGTGTGACTATCTCGGCTATATATTTTACGCGCAGAGTCCGCGCTATGTTGAACCGGCCAAAGCTGCCGCAATCACCGAATGGGTGGAAGGACCGGATAACGTCGGGGTTTTTGTAGATGAAAATATTGATGAAGTCAACGACATCGCACATCGCTCCGGGATGGACCTGGTTCAGTTGCATGGCACCGAGACCCCTGAGTATTGCAGGCTGATAGACAAACCCATCATAAAAACCTTTCGGGTTGATGGGGAGATGAAGGAAAATGAACTGCATCACGCCATCGAACCCTATCTGGATGTAGTGGACTACCTGCTTTTTGATACCAAAGATCCCCACCAAATGGGTGGCACCGGTAAAGCTTTTGACTGGAATATTCTGAAAGAACTCGGTAAAGATATCCCGTTTTTTCTGGCCGGCGGACTCAACGCCGCCAATGTTCGCAGAGCCATAAACACCGTTCAACCCTACGCCGTGGATATTTCCTCAGGTGTAGAGCTTGAACCCGGCATCAAAGATTTTGATAAAGTGAACGAACTGATCGATGAGATGCGGGAAATATGGGACATGCAAGAAGAAGAGGATTAGAATTTAGGCTTTTTTTTAAATGAGCCTGAAAGATTTATGCTTTTATAATTATAAATTTTCTATTTCAAAATCACCTCAAAAAATGCCCGATCAGCAAACCTATTCTTTTCCCGATAAGCGCGGCTATTTCGGTCAGTTCGGAGGAAAATATGTGCCGGAGATTCTGATCCCCGCACTGGAAGAGCTGGAAAAAAGCTATTTAAAAGCCCGTGATGATAAAGCGTTTCAGGTCAATTACCGGAAGATTCTTCAAAAGTATGTGGGTCGCGAAACCCCGCTTACCTTTGCTTCGCGTTTGACAAAACACTACGGCAAAGCCAAAATCTTCCTCAAGCGCGAGGACCTCTGTCATACCGGAGCTCACAAAATTAACAATGCCATAGGTCAGGTATTGCTGGCTCGCGAGATGGGCAAAACGCGCATCATTGCGGAGACCGGTGCGGGTCAACACGGTGTAGCTACGGCAACCGTTTGTGCCAAGTTTGGCATGGAGTGCGTCATTTACATGGGTGCGGAGGATATGCGCCGACAAAAACTCAATGTAGATCGCATGGGCCTACTCGGTGCCGACGTACGCCAGGTCGATAGCGGTTCCAAAACGCTCAAAGATGCCACTAATGAGGCGATTCGCGACTGGGTCACCAATGTCGAAAACACTTTTTATATTATCGGATCAGCCGTAGGCCCACATCCTTATCCCATGATGGCGCGTGATTTCCAGAGAATCATCGGGGATGAAACCCGGAGTCAGCTCTGGACTGCCGAGAAAAAATCGCCTGATTATCTTCTTGCATGCCTTGGAGGTGGATCAAATGCCATAGGATTATTCTATCCCTTTTTGAATGAACCCGACATCCGTATGATTGGTGTGGAAGCCGGTGGTCTTGGAAAAGAAAGCGACAAAACGGCTGCGACCCTAAGCAAAGGAACCCACGGTGTACTGCACGGTTCCAAAAGCTTCCTGCTTCAAACCGAAGGCGGACAGATTCGTCTCCCGTACTCGATCAGCGCGGGATTGGATTACCCCGGTATCGGACCCGAACACGCCCATTTGTTTGACAGCAAAAGGGTAGAGTACGTTGCCGTTAACGATAAAGAGGCCATGGAAGCCGTGAAACTGACTTCAAAACTGGAAGGCATCATCCCGGCTATAGAAACTGCTCATGCTATTGCCTGGCTCGATCAGCTCATGCCGACTACCGAAAAGGATGAAATTGTGGTCATTAACTGCTCCGGACGCGGAGACAAGGATATGGCGACGATATCAGAATATTTGAGAGAAAATCCGTGAATAAGTTCACTCTGTTTCCAGTATGAATCTTTCGGATTCGCATTGAACCAACTCACAAACCAACTTTAAGTTTTAACTCTGCATTTCCATGCAACCGCAAACATCCACAACAAACCGAATTGACCGGCTTTTTTTACAGCGGAAAGAATCAGACCGGTTGATGAACATATTTGTTACGGCCGGATTTCCGGAAATTGAAACATCAGCCGAATTGGTTGCGCGTCTCGCAGATGCCGGAGCCGATTTGATCGAATTGGGAATGCCGTTCAGCGATCCGCTCGCAGATGGCCCTACGATTCAATATTCGAGTCAGGTTGCCATCGAAAACGGGGTGAAGATGGACACTACCTTTGATATTGTGCGGGATATCCGGAAGAAATCCGAAGTACCGCTGGTGCTGATGGGATACATCAACCCGATTTTGCATTACGGAACAACGGAATTTGTGGAACAGGCCGCCGATGCCGGTGTCGACGGACTCATCCTCCCGGACGTACCGCCTGAGGAGGCCGAAGAACTTCATCAACAATGTGAAAAGCACGGGTTGCACCTCATATATCTCATCGCTCCGAATACGTCTGATTCAAGAATGCAATTCATTGACGCTCAAAGCAGTGGTTTCATCTACTGCGTTTCCGTAACCGGTGTTACAGGTGCGCGTGATGGGGAGTCCGTAGCTGAATCCGTAAAGCGCTTCATTGACCGGGTTAAAACCAATGTGAAAAGAAATCCGGTGATGATCGGCTTTGGTATAAAAACCCATCAGGATGCCATGGATATAAGCGAGCGCGTAGAGGGCTTTGTGGTGGGTTCAGCCGTAATAAATACCATCCGTGAACATTATCCGAATCCAAGTTGGATTGATAAAACTTCTGAATTTGTTCATAATCTGAAATGGGGTAAGTAACGGCACAATAAAGGTTGTCGAATTTTCATTAGTGTCGTAGTAGAAAATGCTTATTTTACTATTCGAGTAACGCATTGTATTGCAATCACATCGTTATATAAGTTTGTATGAGGACATCAGCCCTTTATCTGTCAATATTCATTTCCGGTTTATTTCTCTTTAGCGCATGTAACGGAGGAGATTATCGCCAATCTGCTCAGGGTGATCGCTCTGAAGTTTTAGTTGTAATGGATTCCACCCAATGGAATTCCGAGACGGCCGATGCCATACGTGATGTGTTCGGAGAGTATATGATGACATTACCACGTCCCGAAGAACGCTTCGATCTGCGCTTCCGGGATATGGTTACCCAGAGGGATTTGGATCGTGCAAAACGACAGCGCAACGTCATCTTCGCTGCACCTATCACCGAAGAGTCAAATGTAGGGAGTTTCATTCGCAATCAGCTAAGCGAAGACATTCAAAACCGAATTGCCGAAGGCGAGCATTTTTCTATACCTTTGGAGGATCGATGGTATCGGGATCAGTGGAGCCTATTTCTATCAGCCCCAACTGACGAAGAACTTGCTGAGCGTATCCGGGAAGATGGCAGAGATCTGGTGAGTACCTTGCACGATAAGACCATCAACCGCTGGCAGCAGTATGTATATCGTAGTGGCGAGCAGGTTGATAAAGCCGACTCTCTGTGGAATACTCACGGGTTTAAAATCCGGGTTCAGCACGATTATAATATTGGTGTGGATACCACGAATTTTGTCACTATGAGGCGCTATCTGCAGGACAATGATAGATGGTTCTGGGGCTGGTACAAAGAGGATGTGGAAGATTTTGATTTTGTGGACACCGATTGGATACACAGCGTTCGCGACAGCCTGAACCGAAAATTCATCAGAGGATCAAGGGAGGAATCTTACGTAACTACCGAGTTCCGCCGTCCGGTTGAAACCGAATCGGTTAATTTAAACGGATATCCGGCCTATGAAACCAGGGGTACGTGGCAAATGACCAATGATTTAATGGGCGGTCCGTTTCTGCATTACACTATCTTTGATGATAAGCTGGATCGTGTTTATATGATCGAATTTGCCCAATTTGCCCCAAGATATTCCAAGCGGCGATTTGTCTACCAATTTGAGGCGATGGCCCGAACATTTGAATCCGACAGTAGTTGGACCGGCAGAGATGAGCAAGATGAGTTATCCCTGGAAGGATCCGATAATTAGTACCTTTAAGAAAACTTCTATGTCAGCGTTTCGCTCGTTTTCAAAAATGTGCGCTTTTTGGGAGTTTCGTGTGCCTTCATTTTGGTGATTTCTTAAGACACTACCTACTTTTATTGAGGCTCTTATTAAATGCGTTTGGATGTATAAGATAATTATTCAGGGTTAGCGTTAGGATATGGATGGTTATCCCTGAGGCTCGGAGATTAAACGATGATTACAAAATTAGATTCCCTTGAAAACAGATCGATATAGAGTTTACCAACTGGCTCTGGATCAGTTAGAACGCCAGGGTAAAAAAACAGAGACCACGGAGTTCACCCACCAGCCCAAAGGTCGAGTCACGATGCCGGATGGGTCTGAGTGTGTAAATTTAGCTACTAATGACTATCTCGGGCTTTCCGCTCATAAAGATGTTATAAAAGCAGCGAATGAGTCGACCGATAACTATGGTAGCGGGGCACGCTCATCACGGCTTACTACCGGAACGCAGAACTATCATATCGAACTTGAACAGCAGTTAGCGGAATGGGTTGGAAAAGAATCCGCTCTGCTGTATGGATCAGAGTCTGAATTATACACGTTTCTTATACCGCTGTTGACGGATAAAAGGACTGTAATTTTTGCGGATAACAAAATTTCAGACCATTTGCTCCAAGGTTGCCAAAACAGCGAAGGGAGCCTGGAGCGCTATCATCATAATGAGTTGAAGCACCTTGAAATCCAGCTCAAAAAATCCTCTACGGGCAATAGCCGACTTTTCATTGTCACCGAAT
>SLJN01000404.1 GCA_007135115.1 Balneolales bacterium | reverse complement strand
TTTCTACGATTGCCAATAGCCAGCCCAAAAATCTTATCAGCATTGGTTGCCTTTGCAGTTCCCTCCACTCCGGCGCGGTAGGTATTGTCAATATTAGTATTCACCTCGCCGCGCCTTTGGTCGGGATGAAGTTGGATGGGCTACCCAAGTCCCTCGACAACGTCATTCCGACTGGAGTCGCGGCTATAAATGATGCCTGTGCAGCCAAGCCAATCGCGACGGAATGGAGGAATCTAACGTGCTACAAACGGTTTCTAAAATTGCCAATAGCCAGCCCAAAAATTTTATCAGCATTGGTTGCCTTTACAGATCCCTCCACTCCGGCGCGGAAGGAATTATCAATAATGGCATACACCTCACCGCGCCTTTGGTCGGGATGACGTTAGCGTGGCTACCAGCGAAGCCTCACAACCTCTGGCAAAACATAATCTCTGCGCCCCTCCGCGAATACCTCTGCGCCCTCTGCGGTTACCCAAACGCATCCACCCATGGCAAGTGAACATGTAAAAAATCCATGCTCATTCAATCAAATTTCTAAAAAGGATATTGAAAGCGCTTTTCTAAAAATATTTACCTATAATCTGGATATAATTTAAATAAATAATGATAAAACCTCCTGTTGTTATACAAATCTAAGTATAAATCCCCAATTTTCGGTATAACATTTATTGTAAACTCTCGTAACTTTAAGAGAGATGATTAACTCAAGCGGTTAACATCTTGAACAAAAAGCAATTATTACGAATCAAAAAGTTCGACACACGTACAATCATGAAAAAGATCAAAACAGCAGATAAAGGCGCAAAGAAATCTGCTGTACGCACCCCGAAACGTGCCAAGCATTTCCCTTTTGAAGATTTAGACAAGCTTCAAAGAAGAGTAGAAGACAGAGGAGCCAGTACTATTGACCTGATGATCGGAAGCCTCAAACGCTCCTGATGGATTTTTAAATACCATAAGGGCTCCGAAAAGAAAAGCCGGACAGCATCGCTGTTCGGCTTTTTTATTTGGGGGTTTGACTGTTTGGGGGTTAGGTGCTTCTGCAAAAATTACCTGCCGGGGAACGGATTGTGCTTTTGCCGAGCAAGTCCAACTGTTTGATTGTTTTGCCACAGGTATTCCATTGGGGAGGATCCAAGAGTATAGCGAAATATCGTGCTTGTGCCCCTGGATCCCGGATACCCCATCTAAGAAGCTGGGGTTCCGGGATGATTGCGCCAAGCTAAGCCCGTGAAAGGGGGATTAGCAAATGTTCTTTGAAACCTTTCATTGAATGCCTGTGGGTTACAATCCCACCCGGTAAGGTGTGACCAGCCGCCGGAAGCGAGTCTTGCGTCGTCGTCTGAGAGGGCGGCACGAAGCGTAGACAGCGAGTTCAAAGGCTGTGTGATGGAGCCCCGAAATAGAAGTAGTTGCCTGGAGTTTTCGCCGTTCATCCAGCGGGAACCATGCCGAGCTGCTGTAATGGTCTGGCAGTGAGGTCCGACCGGGGTCGAAGAGCAGGGCAAATGAACATCAGGCATTCACGGGAACTTGGGAGGGCCTCCCGTCTCCCGGCGGTAGTAAAGACCGGTGCCAGGGTTAGGCCGGTAGACATAAGCACCCAGGCAGTCGCGGTTGGTTGTCGACGCGGCTACGCTAAGAAACTGCGACAATCTCGCAACGGGTAGGCTGGTCGAGGGACAACCGAAGACCAGCCCAAGGGCGAAGGGCGTCTTAGCCTCTGCATAGTACCGACAGAACGGTGGGTAACCTATATCCGGGGAGCCACTTAGTAGGGAAGGCGGTAGGCCGGATTATGGAACTGTGATTCAGAAACATCTTATGTACCTGAGACATATTGTGTGATGTAAACAGTCGGGTCACAGATAGCAGTAGGGATAAATTAGCGAAACCATAATTCGAGGAACCGGATGCGGTAATCCCGCTCGTCCGGATCTGTGAGGGAGGGGGAAGGCAACGACCCCCTCTACTCGGACCTATTATTTAAAATTTAGGCATTAATATGCACCTCAGACTTTTCTGAGTGCACTCAATGTTGCTGATGCAAAAAAATGGCTGCCAGAGAAAACAGACAAACAGTCAAACAACCAAACGTCCAAACCCCCAAACCCCCTTCACACAGCGGCCTCCGCGTTAAACCCCTGCGCTCTCTGCGGTTACCCCCGTTCTCCAAGCCAGGTGAACAGCTCCCGGCTGTCATTAGCAATTTGGTGGGATTTCTTGTCCGCCTGAAGATGTTTTGCAAGGCGGTCCGGGATATCCGGCTCTATGCCGGCTGCTTGCCTGACCGCATCTCCAAACTTTACCGGGTGGGCAGTTGACAAAACGATACCATGGGATGACTCCAATCGGGTTTTGTATTCCTGCCAGGCAAGTAATCCTATGGCTGTGTGGGGGTCTGCCAGGTAGTGATGTTTTTGGTAAATTTCCGAAATCATTGCTGTGGTGGCCTCGTCATCGTAGCTGTTGCTGAGGATGATTTTTTGAAAGGATTCGGCTGACTCGCCCATCAAAAACTGCATCCGTTCAAAGTTGCTGGGGTTGCCGACGTCCATGGCATTGGAAAGGGTTTCAATGCTCGGGTGGGGCTGATAGCGATCGGTTTTGAGAAAATCGGGGAAAACATGATTGGCATTACAGGCGGCCAGGAACTTCTTTACCGGCATACCCATGCGATGCGCAATCAGTCCGGCGGTGAGGTTGCCGAAATTTCCACTGGGCACCGAGAATACGGGTGGCTCTTCGGGTCTGCCCGCATCCCGCCAGGCGAGTACGTAGTAAATCATCTGCGGCAACAGACGCATGATGTTGATCGAATTGGCGGAGGTCAGTCCAAACTGACTGCGCATCTCCGCGTTGTTAAACGCCTCCTTTGCCATGCGCTGACAATCATCAAAGTTACCCCGCACTTCCAGGGCACTGATATTGCCGCCGAGCGTGGTCATCTGCTTTTCCTGTATCCTGCTGATCTTACCCGACGGGTACAGCACCACTACCCGAACCCGCTCTGACCCATGAAACGCCTGGGCAACCGCGCTGCCGGTATCACCGGAAGTCGCGGTGAGAATGGTGACGTACTCATCCCGCCGCGCAAGCAGGTTTTCCATCACGTGGGCCAGAAACCGCGCTCCGACATCCTTAAAGGCAAGGGTCGGACCATGAAACAGTTCCAGTATGGAGGTTTCACTGTCCAACTGATGCAGTGGGACCGGGAAGTTCAGACTCCTCTGACAAATATCCAGCGTTTCCTCATAAAAAAAGACCTCCTCCAGATAGGGGTGAAGTAATTCGGCTGCAATGGTGTGATCATCTTTACCGGCAAGCGACAGCCACCAATGCTCCGGCAGAACGGGGATGGATTCCGGTAAAAACAAACCACCATCAGCGGCCAGACCTTGCATGACCGCATCATCAAGAGATACGAGATTACGGGTGCCCCTTGTACTTACAAATTTCATTTATCCCGGCAGGGTTAGTGATTTCTTTATGAATGAGTGACGACAAGCCATTGAGCATGGATGTAATGCAGAGAACCTGATATAACAGGTGTTAACAGCTATAAATACCCCACAAAGGTAGAATATTTACCAGTAAAATGCTGTGGTTTGTTGATCCGGAGCCCATCAACCACCTGCCAGGTTCGGAAACCTGGCAGGTACATCTTAATGACAGTGGCTGACAAAACCTACCAGGTGCTTGAAGACCTGGCAGGTTGGTGTGGGATCTGACATTTGAGCAATGGCTATCAAGCCTTTACGCCTCTCTTCAATAAGTCCGCTGCGCTGTGGATTTTTTAGGTTAATATTAAATTCATTCTGCATAGGTCTTAAATTATTGCAAATCATCAAATTCCGTCGGTTTTAACCGACGGAGTAGCTGCCGCCCACCCACAGTTTGCAGGGCTAAAGCCCCAAAATATGAGAAGGGGATTCCATTAAAACCCCGGACTAAAGCCCGGGGCAACTATGTGTTGTTTAAAAGTCTGGTAATATGCAAATATAGTATTGGTCGGGGCAGACAAAAACCTACCAGGAGCTGCAAGTCCTGGCAGGTTGTCTCGGGTTTTAATATCAAACCAAAGCCCCCCCATTTGCTGAATAATCTTGCTGGTATTATGATGCCTCCAGCACTTGAACCTTAAACCTAAAACCTTGAACTGAATTTAAAATCCTACTATGATTCCACGACAACATCCCTTTGACCAAAAGCAAACTGTGCTCTCTGTGTTCCCTGTGGTTCCCCCTCCTCACACAGCGCCCTCCGCGAAACCCCTCTGCGCCCCTGCGGTTCCACAAAATCCTTGAACTTAAGCTCATAAACACCTACACTGAACGGCTTCAAACTCTACAAAAACACTTCGTGGATGAAACTCCCCAAACCGGAAAACCTGATACTCGGTTTTGTGATCGGCTTTATTCTGATCAGCTACCTGCTCATTTTTCTTGTGGATATTATGACGGACAGGCCCGACGCCATGGCCTCGCCTCTGTGGGTTCACTTCTACAGGGAAGGCGGTTTTGCCGAAATGCTGCAATGGGCCGGCCTGGGAACGTGCAGTGTCGTATCGGCCATGATGTGGGGACGCAGCACCCGAAATGGAGCCCCTGAAAACCCGGATGACCGGTTCTGGCTCTTTTTCAGCATAGGTACTCTGATTATGCTGATCGAAGATGCCGGTAACCCCAGACACATGCTGGCGAGGTATTTTGATGCGGGGTTAGGATTTGATCATTCCGGTTTAATTCCCGAGTTATTGGTATTCGGAACCATCGGTGTCTTACTCTTGTATCCCTTATATTACTATGGAGGAGTAACCAAGACTACTGCCAAAACCCGCAAACTGGTTATTTCCGGATATGTATTTTACGCCATCGCAGCGGCTTCTTCTTTCGTTGGAACCATTCAATTCCCAACCGGACCCGGAGAGTGGTATATGATTTATTGGGATGTAGGAATGTTTCTACAGGATATAACGAATAATGATATTATAGGTGATCAAAGTCCGCATTTAATAGTTGATTTTATGTGGGAGGAAACAGTTGAACTACTTGGCGTGGGATTTTTGTGTGGTTTTGTGTTAAGAGAGGCTCACAAGTTCAGACTTTTAAAACTGCCGTATTAAATCATAGATTATTCAACAACCGAATAGCCGATTTGCTCCATAAGATGTCCGTACTCGTTTACAAACCATTGATTGGTTTCATTATCAAGCACTTCTTTATAATTGCCTACCGAAGAATCTTTTATTCCTGAGGTGGTCGGCTTGGCTTCTTTGGATACAGAGAGGAAATCTAGGATGGGATCTAATGCTAAATCAGGTTGTGTGACAAAGTCTTCGTAGCGGACAAATATATATTGATCTTCCCGGAGCTCTTCAAGGTGTGTAAGCATCTGATTGATTTGTGCCCCCCAGAAGCTTAACGCTTTTTTTATGTCTGATGCACCCCATTCTAACTTTACATTTGAACAGGATACATCGCGGCCGTCCCGAATCATAATGATGGTCCGGAAATTTGGAAATAATCGGTTAAAATAGGTGATATGCTCCAGATTTTTTGGGGTCTTTTCTATCCATAGGTGCTTACCGTTTTGTATAAGCTTATCAGTGAATAGACTGTACCAGAAAGCCCCGTAAATTTGTTCTGCTTGCTTTTCGGATTCGGCTTCTATAATGGGGTTAAGCTTCGAAAAACAATTTCGGATTTCTTCTTCTGAAAATATGTAGCCGATTCCACGCGCACCTTCTTTTTGCTGCTGAAAGACATCATTGGGTAATTTTTTAATGATCCGG
>SLJN01000076.1 GCA_007135115.1 Balneolales bacterium | reverse complement strand
TTTTTCTATATATTTTATCAATCATAACTTCTCCCACTCTGGTTTATTATTGCTCCAATAAGACACTTTAAACCCGGAATTATATAGAAAAGCCCGGTAGGATGATTGCCAACCGGGCTTTTCGCTACTTTATTAAAAATACCATCTCAATTAACCTCAAAATGTAAACTTAGTTCCGAAAATCAGTGCGCTGTAATTAGATTGCATGTCGGAGGTAAAGCTCTGGATCTCTAACAATAAAGTAAGCTGATCAGTAAGCCGGTATCTGCCAAACCCCATAAGCAGGGTGTTGGTAATTTCCGGAGCAGCCCCAACCTGTGACGTGTGTTCATCCTGGGAACCTTCGCCGTAACTAAGCCCAAACGTAGCTTGACCGGTAGTATATGCTGCTTCGGTGTACCACTGTGTGGCATTGACGTTTGCTTCATCCAGTCCGGAAGTTGAAAGTGACAGCCCAATCAGCCCGTCGGCTCCTACACTTTGGGTTTGAGAATAGGCGCCGGTTACCGTGAATCCTGCTGCGTTTAATCGAACGCCGGTATCCCATCCGGTGATATCATAGTCAAAATCATTCGCGGCAACATTAACATTTTGGTACATGCCGCCGGCCCACAGTTGTATGGAGGCTGCATCGATATCGATGATATAATCAACCTGACCTTCGAATCTTGGAAGCCAGGTTTCAATCTGTGTGCTGAATCCATCTGGTTTTTCCGGGTTGATCACACCAAATTGGGCTTTTAACCCCCCCAATATCCGGAGTAGTATAGGATACCCTCGGGTTAAAGTTGGCGTAGGTGTAGCCCGTTCCGATTCTTCCCAAAGTGGCATTAGCTGCGTCCGGACCACTAAATCGCCCCACACCTGCGGCACTGCCGAGATCCCCGATCGCTATGCTGTTAAATACCCCAAAGCCTTTACCCACATTGAAGGTTCCGAAATCACCGCTAATGACAATATCAGCAATTCGACCTTCAAACAAGCCTTCATTTTGTATACTCGGGCCTTGCAGGTGATGGTTGATCTGAAACATTCCTGAAACGGAAATGCCATTGACTTCAGGTGCCGCTACGGAAAACGTGATATTACCCGGATTAAATCCCGACATCACTCGGCTGGCAAATTGGCTTTCACCGCCCGCGCCGTATTCTTCATGTTCCGAGGTCACCAAAAACACCGGTAAGGCACCGGTTGCAGTGAAGGTCCAATCCGTATCAGTTGTAAAGGACAGATTCTGAGCGTGAGCTTTTTGAGTGGAAAACAGAGTGAATATAATCAACACCAGAATTGAAATACCGGATTTAACATAAAATTGAGATGTCATAATGCCCCATATTAGATATTTAACTGATTAACAAATGCAGGCCTGCTGCTAACACAGCACCCAATAGCGGTCCTGCGATAGGCACCCAAGAGTATGCCCAATCGCTGCTTCCTTTGTTGGCAAAGGGTAAAACTGCATGAGCAATTCTGGGCCCCAAATCCCTGGCCGGGTTAATAGCATAGCCGGTCGGTCCGCCCAGAGAAAGGCCAATCCCGAGAACTAGCAGCCCTACAGGCAGAGCGGATAATGCACCGAGGCCGAAACCGACTTCCTGACCGTCAATTACGATGGTTTTCAGCATCTCTCCATTGGAATTAATAAAGCCCGGCTCTTGTATATAGAGCACTCCAAAAACAAGGATAAAAGTTCCGATAATCTCAGTCATTAGATTGGATCGGTAATTCCTTATTTCAGGAGCCGTTGAAAAAACTGCGAGTTTGAGTCCGCCATCCTCGGTTGCAGCAAAATGATCTTTGTAGGCCAACCAAACCAGTGTGGCCCCGATAAAAGCGCCCAATACCTGAGCAAGGATGAAAGGCACCACCTGATTCCAATCAAACGCCCCGGCTGCCGCAAGACCAACTGTTACTGCCGGGTTGATATGTGCTCCACTGAATTGACCCATGCAGAATACAGCTGTAAAAACAGCAATACCCCAACCCCAGGTGATGACAATCCAGCCACTTGCATTTCCTTTAGTTTTGTTCAGCACGACATTTGCCACGACACCGCCTCCCAATAAAATCAGGATGCCTGTGCCAATTACTTCCGCTAAATATGGTGACATAGGTGTCTCCTTTGTTTGATTATACAGATTAGCCCATTCTATTTTTCAGCTCACCTGTCTTCTTTTCGTGATTTCTGTTCATCCTGTCGCATCGTATCCGTTTCAAGAGTTTTGCATCTGCAGCAAGTACTTTTCAGCCAATTGGGTAAACTTTGCTACCTGTTGTTGCTTCCAGACTTCATCATAGCCCGCTTCTTGCGCCATCAGTTCGGCAACTTCAGGTGCCATTTCTATACTGGCTTGTGCATCCAGAAGCAAAGCACGCATTCGGCGGGATAATACATCTTCCAAAGTCATCGCCATTTCGTGCCTGACCGCCCACACCACTTCAGCTTTGAGATAGCTTAATCTCTCGTGAAGAGGCTCTCCAAGCTCTGGTTTTTCACGTATCAATTTTTGTATTGCCACTGCATCAGACCCATAATAATAGAGCGGGTCGGAACGGTCCACATTCTTCAACCAGCCGTGGATGCGAAGGTTTTTGGTAGGGCAGTCACCTGCATCAAGACCTGCGACGATGGATGCCTGCTCTACGGTGTCTTCAGCCATTTTTCGATAGGTCGTCCATTTTCCACCGGTTATGGTGATCAATCCTGATGTACTTACCAGTAAGGTGTGATCACGAGAAAGCGAGGCGGTATTATCCGAATCACGGGATTTTACAAGAGGACGTAACCCTGCAAAAACGCTCCGAACATCTTCTCTGCCGGGCTTGCCATCCAGATATTTGGCTGCATGGCTGAGCACGAACTCAATTTCTTCTTCAAGTGCAAGGGGTTCCGAATCAGGTTTATCCACCGCCGTATCGGTTGTCCCAAGCACCACTTTATCATGCCATGGAACAGCGAATAACACTCTGCCATCTTCAGTTTGGGGAACCATAACCGCCGTATCCCCAGGTAAAAACTTTTTGTCGATGATGATATGGATTCCCTGACTTGGTGCTATCATCGGCTTTGCTGAGGAGTTATCATGGGATATCAATTCGTCCACAAATACCCCGGTAGCATTGATCACCGCTCGGCCGTTAATTTCATAAGTCTCTCCGGTAAGTTGATCAACAGCTGTAACTCCTGTGACCATTTCTTTTGACTTCAGCAACCCGGTGACTTTCATATAATTCAGCAATACCCCACCTTTTTCAACAGCTGTCTGCGCCAGGTTAATGGCCAGGCGGGAATCATCAAACTGACCGTCATAATAGATCACACCGCCTTTTAACCCTTCTGATTTTAAGGTAGGTATGTAAGATTTGGTTTTTTCGGCTGATAAATTTTTTGAAGGCCCTAAACCAAGCTTTCCGGCGAGCATATCATAAACCCGCAGACCGATTCCGTAAAACGGGCCTTCCCACCAATCGTAATTGGGCACGATAAAAGCCTGATTGTGCACCAGGTGCGGTGCATTTTGAATCATCAGGCCTCGTTCCCGCAAGGCCTCCAGCACCAGCGTAACATTTCCCTGCTGCAGATAACGAACACCGCCGTGGACCAGCTTCGTTGAACGGCTGGATGTGCCCTTGGCGAAATCGTCCATTTCCAGCAAAAGTGTTTTAAAGCCACGGGCTGCAGCATCAACTGCAATACCCAAACCCGTTGCCCCTCCACCGACTACGATGAAATCCCAATAGCCGGCTTCGTTGTTCAATTGCTCTAACATTTCAGATCGTCTCATAAGAAATACCTTCCTGAAAATTTTTAAAAAATCCGCCTGAAGACGGAGTTATGTATTCGATTTTTAGCTTCATTTACTTGATACAGTTTTCCCGGCAGGACACACCTCAGTTACCCGGACTTATATCCGCATTTTTGTTTTTTTACTTATCGGCTTCCTTTTATCCGGAAGGTCTGTGTTATTCCGACCAGGATTTGGTGGCCTTCAAGGCGCGATCCCAGCCCTTCATGAGCTCATCAACTGCTGATTTATTCATTTCGGGCTCGAACTTGCGATCTTGCTGCCACTGCTGATTGATTTCCTTATGATCCTTCCAGTATCCAACTGCTAAACCAGCCAGATAAGCAGCCCCCAATGCCGTAGTTTCCAGTGTTTTGGGTCGAATTACCGGTGCCTGCAGAATATCAGACTGAAATTGCATGAGCAGGTTGTTTGCGGTTGCTCCGCCATCAACCCGAAGTTCTTTTATACTGATACCCGAGTCAGCTTCCATCGCTTTCAACACATCAATGGTTTGATAGGCAATGCCTTCCAGCGCAGCTCTTGCGATATGACCGGCATTGGCTCCCCGCGTTAACCCTACCATCGTTCCCCTTGCATACTGATTCCAATGAGGCGCCCCGAGACCCGCGAAAGCCGGCACCAGATAAACACCATTATTGTCTTCCACCGAAGCCGCCAGCTTCTCTACATCTGCCGATTTACGGATGATTCCCAGTTCATCCCGCAGCCATTGCACAACCGCTCCTGCGATGAAAATGCTGCCTTCAAGGGCGTACTCAACCTTGCCGTCAATCTCCCAGGCGATAGTTGTTAACAGGTTATTGTAAGAGGTGATTGGTTCAGTTCCGGTATTCATTACCATGAAACATCCGGTGCCATAGGTGTTTTTGACCATACCCGAATTGATACAGCGCTGCCCAAAGAGTGCCGCCTGCTGATCCCCGGCGATTCCGGCGATGGGTACCTTACTGGCAAAAATGGTGGTTTTGGTTTCAGCATATACCTCGCTTGATGATTTAACTTCCGGAAGCAAACTTTCCGGGATATCCAGGATTTTCAGAATTTCGTCATCCCATTGCCCGTCAATGATATTGTACAGCATAGTACGGGAAGCATTGGTCACATCGGTTACGTGTTTCTGCCCGCGGGTGAAATTCCAGATAATCCACGAGTCCATGGTCCCGAAGGCAAGTTTGCCCTGCTCAGCCTTTTCCCGTGCGCCTTCTACATTATCGAGAATCCATTTAATTTTGGTTGCCGAGAAATACGCATCGATGATCAATCCGGTTTTTTTGCGGATTTTTTCTACCATGCCGCGCTGCTGCTTCAACTCATCGCAAAATTCTGATGTCCTTCGATCCTGCCAGACAATTGCATTATAAATGGGCTTACCGGTATCCCGATCCCAAATCAAAGTTGTTTCTCTCTGATTGGTTATGCCAATTGCAGCAATATTGCTACCGTTTAAACCGGTCTTTGTTATGGCCTCAGCGGCAACCCCTGCCTGGGATGACCAAATCTCATTTCCGTCGTGTTCGACCCATCCAGATTTCGGATAGATCTGCTCAAACTCCTTCTGCGCTGTTGAAACGATGGATCCTTTCCGGTCGAAAACGATCGCTCTGGAACTGGTGGTTCCTTGATCAAGTGCAAGTATATACTGATCCGCCATAATGTCATCCTAATTTGTATTGTTGTTTGGTTGTCTATACAAGTTTAAGGGCAATATCTGAAAGCCCTTCCAATGTGTCAATAGGTTGATTCACTTTTATTGAAAATTTTTGAGCCATTTCCCCCTCTTTAAACGATAATCTATTCTTGCGTAACAGATTACTGCTTCAAATAATTCTTAGTTTAGGCAAGTAGATACCAGCTATTAATCGCACGGCTCCGGTGCACTATTGTTGAATTATCGCCACATAAAATCCGCGTTCAATCCGCGTAAATCCGCGGCAAATAAAATCTGTCAATGGAAGCTCTTAATCCCGCCCATTCGTGCGGCACTATTGGGA
>SLJN01000384.1 GCA_007135115.1 Balneolales bacterium | reverse complement strand
ATCCCCGGTGCCACACGATATCTAACGGCGTTGTCTTCCCTCGGTCCGGATGGAAATATTGATGAATTTCAGCGATCCGCTTCTGATTTGCTGCGAAGATTTTATCAACATTCCGCTTTAGGAGATTTCAGTCTCGGCCGAATGATTTTGGAGTCCATGAGTTTGGGTGCCCGGTTTCGCGTTTTTTTCCCGGTAGAAATGACACTCATGGTAAAAGCACTGGTCACGTTTGAAGGGGTAGGAAGCATGCTGAATCCAAAAATTGATATCCCGCAGGTATCCCGCAAACACGTCAATGAAATTTTTCGGGAGCAGTTTAGTCCTACCAGTCTTGGCAAAGAACTTATGCGAGGACTACCTGAATTGGTGGACATGCTGGTGCGATCACCCAAAATTGCAGCTGACGGATTACGCACTATCGATGAATCTATGAAACAAACCAGCCCCCGCAGTCCGTTAGAAGGGTTGAGAAGCAGTATTATTTCCGGTGCCTGTATAGTCGGAGCCGTGATTGCGATGGTGCAGGGTGGACCGATGTATATGTGGCTATCACTTTTACTTGCCGGTATTATTCTTGCGTTCGTCAGAAAGTAGCCGGCACGTTGCTGTGCGAGCATGCTGTTCATTTACTATCGTAACAACCGTTAACATCTTTGTCTGATACAGGGAAAATGGCCCTCCGAAAAAAAAAACCGAACTTTTTTGATTTCAGAATAGATCTCGACTCCAGTGATCTTGATGAGCTATTTGCCCCGTATGACCCTCTCAAATACCATCCGAGTGATCTCAACCCGCTTGGCAGTTACGGCCAGCCCTATGATCCGATAGATCACACCTACATCCGCCAGTTGATGAATGGTGCTTTGGGAGATATCGTGGACCACTATTTCCGGGCACGCCTGATCAACAAAGAGCGAATTCCTTCTGACGGTCCTGCTATACTGGCTTCCAATCACAGCGGTAATGCCTTCCCCCATGACGGCATTGTTCTGAATGCTCTGTTGTGGAGAGAATCCATTCGGAAGAAAGAGCCCCGATTCATTCGCTCCATGTATTCCCCTAAGCTGGCTAAATCCTGGTGGATGCGGGCGTTTACGGTTGATGACTTCTGGCGAAAATGCGGTGCTATTGATCAAACCTTCGTCAATTATGACCATGTTCTTCAAAACGGAAGGCGTTTAATATACTATCCCGAGGGCATTCCCGGCATTGGTAAAGGTTTTAACCGCAGATATCAACTGCAGCATTTCTACTCCAGTTTTGTAGTGCTTGCTGCCCGCCACAACGCCCCGGTAATACCGGTTTATACTATCAACGGGGAATGGGTCAACCCTGCTAATATTACCTATAAATGGATCGACCGGATCGTTGATAAGCTTCTCGGAATTCCGTTTTTACCGCTGCCCAATGCTATTTTTGCACTCATCTTTCCCTTCATTTTCTACCTCTCATTCCCCTGTAATCTGACCTACAAATTCGGGAAACCTATCAATATCCGAGAGATGCTTCGGGAAGTTGGCTGCAAAGATGTCGTCAATCCCGACAGAGCGTCGGTACATCGAGTTGCCGCGCGTGTTCGTAAGCACATGCAACCTGAGCTGGATCAAGCGGTGGATGAATACGGTCGCAAACCCTATCACTGCTCGTCGTTGCGAAAGCATTTTTCCCAAAACAAAGGAAAACGCTGGCGGCTACTGCCCACCGGCTGGCCCATTGCATTTTTAGGAAGCTACCGTAACCGGTTCCGTAAAAAACCCCGTAACCGGTTACATGCGCTCCTGAGAGACTGGGATTTTATCTTTTTCTATTTACCACTTGGATGGATCGGCCTCAGCTTATGCCGCCGTTTCCGAAAACCTCCTTACGGATATCGAGGTTTATCCGACCGGCAAAGAACATTAAGAGAAGGCTCTTATTTCTGGAATCTGGATGACCGTCCGCTCCCTGCCAAAGAAAAGATTAGCTTAAAAGAGTCCCCTCAAAGACAGGATACGGTTGATCAAAAGTGAATCTCACTAAATGAGTTTATCCGGTTTTTGACATACCGCTGCCATTGGAAAGCAGCATGTCCAGGCGGCTTAGTGTCGCATCCAGATTTTGTGAGACGTCCCCGGTGTCCAGAACTCCCAGTTTAGGGTGATTTTCAATAGTGGTGATTTGATGAAGTTTCTCTTTGTTCAGTTTAAGTCCGTGGCGGTTCAGTGCTGCTTCGTAGTAATCTTTATTCTGTAATATCTGCTCACGAATATGCCGGAAAGCTTTATCCGCCACTTTTAATCGTTTGGAGAAACTGAACACGTTGGTATAAAACATGCTTTCATCACTGGCAGGTGGCTCAAATAAAAGAACATCCGAATCAGGGAACTGCCGATTATAGCGCTCAAAACCGGTTGTCATCCGGGAGTGGATGATGGTTCTCAAGGTTTGAGCCATGATATAAGGGAATCCCGATTTTCGCAGGTTTTGTTTAAGCTGCGCAGTACTGCGAACGACTTTGGGTTTTTCGAGGGGAACCAACGGATTAACACTGAAGACCAGGTCCATTCCGGCTTCCAGAGCTACACTGGCATGTACCGTTTTTCGTGCGATACCGTCGATATAATAGCGGCCATCAATTTCTACGGGCATAAAAAGTCCCGGCAATGCCGTACTGGCTTGAACGGCTAATGAAACCGGCACATCATCAAACCCAGCCTCGCCAAAAACGCAGGTTTCTCCGGCATCAAGGTCGGTAGTAACTATTCGCAGAGGTTTCTTTAAATCACGAAAGTCGTTGGAAAGCTCATAATATTGATACAATTCCTCCAGATAAGTTCGAAGCGGTGTGTTATCAAACAGACCGGACGGCACATGATGAACAATTCCTGACAAGGCTCCGAGAATGGAGGTATCTGCCGGATTACAAACATACCGCCAGATCATATTGAAGACCGATCCCGGAATCTGGCTGAATCGGTAGAAATATTCTCCTGTTGCCGGTTTAAAAAACGACTCCGGGCTTACGGGTGGTAAGAACTTCCCTTGAGAATGGCTGATACGATTTAGTTCCCACGGCGATAAACCATTGGCCAGTCCGGAAGCAACCAATGCACCGGCACTAACCCCAACATAGATGTCCAGATCATTGAAATCTACACCTTCAATAAATTCTTGCAAGGCGCAAAGAGCGCCGATTTCGTAAATAGCGCCTTCAACGCCACCGCCGGCGAGTGCAAGACCGATTTTCGGGGTTTTATTTTTTTGCTGATTGCTCATCTATGGAATCTATTTTACCGGATAACTCATCGAGTTGACGGTCAAGCCGATTTAAGGCGTGGTTTAATTCGGAGGTGTCTCGGGTCGTTGCTACCCCGCATTTATTCAACAGCGGCTCACCGTGTTGAAGAACATAAGTGACTAACCCCGTATAAACGCTTTGTTGCTTTTGTTCTGAGTTGCTCATCTTACACAAAACTATCCGGGAAGCCGTTTTATAAGCTCCCCGGATGATTAATCGCTACTTCTTGGCAGAGGAGGAGGAACTTTTCTTAGTTCCGCTATCCGATCCTTGCTTTTCAAGTTTATCGGAGAGTTCTTCAACCTTACGGGTCAGTTTTTCAACTTTTTTGGTAAGATTGGTTACTTCGTCCTGGGTTGGAACGCCAAGTCCTTTCACCACCTTAGCTACGCTTTCATCAAAGCCATCTTCAGCCTTGGAGAAAACATCGGTAAACTGCTTTTCAACTTTTTTGTAGTTGTCGGATACGCTGTCAAGAACCGAATCTACTTTCTCTTTTCCTTTCGACTCGAAATCCTCTCCTTTTTTTACAAGAGTGTTGTAAAGTTTGCTTCCCTCTTCTTCTACAGAGGCTAATGCGCCTAAACCGGCCAGCCATACTTCTCTTGCCCGATCGGTCAGTTCATGCTGGATGTCTTTGGTTTCTTTTTCTTTTTTGGTACTCATAGTGGTCTCCTTCAGGTTTTTGTCGATTGCGATACGTGGTTTTCTATCCGATTCAGAGATTTTTCCAGCCGGTCAACCTGGTTAGTCAGTGAACTGCAGGTTTCCCCAAGAGAAGCAGTACCTTGGCCCTCTGGTAAAACCCCCAGTCTTTGAAGTGTTGACCCGATCTTCTCAAGTCCTTTATCCACCGTTTGTTGGTTAAACCGAATCAGCTCGTGTAATACCGATGACGGCATCGACGGATCCGCTTTACCTTGCTCAGCTATTATTTGTGCCAACACGGTAGCTGTGAGATCTTCGGTTTCATCCTTATCTGTGATGTATACAGAAGCTCCCTCGCGGATCATTACAGCGATATCTTCATGTGACACATACCGGCTCTCGACGGTATCGTAGAGCTTTCGGTTACTATAGCGCTTGATCAATCTGGTCATAATCATCTAAACCTATTTACAGGTTTAACGCAGTGCGTCATAAATTAGTTCAGATGATCAGTGCGATTTTAGTAAAATTCCGATTCTTCTGATACCGAAATCAGCTATCCGGCGAAGCCTCAAACATTTGATCTCTGATGGTTTCGTAGAACTTTTCGTATTGCTCTACGATTTTGCTTTGTTCAAAATTCTCAGCCCGCTTTCGTGCATTTGCGGAGAGTTTTTCATGAAGCTCCTCATCTTTCAACAACGCTATGGAATGGTTACTCATCGCCTCGATATCTCCAAGCTCACAAACATAGCCGGTTTCTCCGTGGATGTTGAGATAGGGTAGGCCGCCAATATTCGAACTGACTACCGGTACACTGCAACTCATAGCCTCCAGTGCTGCCAGGCCGAAAGTCTCCGATCCCGATGGCATCAGAAACAGATCAGAAATGGACAGGATTTCTTCCACTTTTTCCTGTTTTCCCAAAAACCGGCAATCGGAACAAACTCCAAGTTCGCGACATTTGGCTTCAACGTTTTGGCGTTCGGGTCCGTCGCCGACCAATAACAATTTCGCATTCACTCCGCTATCGAGTATCCGGGAGAACGTCTCAACGACATCGGTAACCCGCTTTACCTTCCGGAAGTTACTTACATGAACGACGATTTTTTCATCCTCCGGGCAGAGCGCCTTTCGGAAATGCTCTTTATCGGATTTCCTGAATCGGTCAATATCCACAAAGTTCGGAATCACTTCGATGTGCTTATTGATATTAAACCGCTTGTAGGTCTCCTCCTTCAGATAATCCGAAACAGCAGTCACCCCACTACTTTGATTGATAGAGAATTCAACTACCGGAGTATAATTGGGATCACTGCCGACTATCGTAATATCGGTACCATGTAAGGTCGTAATGATGGGAACTCGCTTACCTTTTTCCCCGAGAATTTGCTTTGCAAGAAATGCGCTTGTAGCGTGAGGCACCGCGTAATGTACGTGGAAGATGTCAATGTCTGAGTGTTCAACCAAATTTACCATATAACTGGCCAGAGCCAGGTCATACGGTGGGTATTGAAATAATGGGTAGACATTGACCGAAACTTCGTGGAAAGAAATATTGGCTTCAATACTATCCAAGCGCTGTGGAAGGGCATAGCTCAAAAAATGAACATTATGCCCCCGGTGTGCCAAACCTTTACCAAGTTCGGTGGCAACCACACCGCTACCGCCGTATGTGGGATAACCTACAATTGCAATATTCATGGGACCTAAAAACTAAAGAATTAATAATACAAAATACGTGTATGATGAATGAAACGGCTTAAAAGCACTCTCAATTCCTTCAACAAGTTTAAATATTTTTCTATCAAGCTACCTATTTGCCGTTTTCAACAATTCCCTTGAATTGTTTTTTAATAATTATAAGCAGCCTCTTAACCT
>SLJN01000298.1 GCA_007135115.1 Balneolales bacterium | reverse complement strand
TTTATTTGTTTTCAACTCACCCCAACCCCTCTCTATGGGAATAAAGAGGGGCGTAATGTCTAATTTATTTAAGCTCTAAACCTACAATGTAAGCAATTCCGACTTTTCGGAGTGCACTCAATGTTATAAATTCAATCAGCTGAATAAAATCTGGAGATCATGCTTAAAACTACATTATTACCGGTCAGTTTGAATGAAAAGCATCAGCATCTGGCCGATTTGGGTGCTTACATTCGTAATTTACGAACCGAAAAAGTTTATGTCTGTCACATTGTTGAAGGGGATGACAAGATAGAGAAGGTCAAAAAAAGGCTGCAGGAAGTTGCAAACATCGTTGAAGAGCAAGGGCTATCTACCGAGATAGTTATCAGAAAGGGAAATGTTGCCGAACAGGTGTGCAGGCTGGCAAATGACTACAGTGTGGATTTCATCAGTATTAAGTGGCGGAACAAAAATGTCATACGCAGATCAATTCTCGGAAGTCCTGACGCCGATATATTAAGGATGTGCGATATACCCACGTTGATCTATAAAACCCGCCCGCTATTGGAGTCCGGTTCAAATCTAAAATCTCTGCTTTATGCCACAGATTTCAAAGAAACCGATAGCAAAGTATTACCATATTTGCTGGAAACACCGGTGGAAGTTGATACGCTTTATCTGCTGAATGTAAGAGACCGAGCTCCGGACCCTGAAACCGATAAGTACAAGCTCGAGTTAGTTACATCGAAACTGGAACAACTTTCACAGCAGTGCCTGAAGAACTACAAAAAAGTGGAAACTCTCATAGCCATCGGCTCGGTTCGCTATCAGATTCCATGGCAGGCACGCAAAAATCAGGTTGATTTAATTGTCATAGGCAAACGAGACAAAGTCAGACCTATGGAGAAAATCATCGGTTCCACTGCTGAATCCCTTCCCTACAGAAGCCACTGCCCGGTTTTGATCATATCTTGAATGGCACTATTTATGGAACGTTTTAAAAAGCATATTGTATTCGTAACCGCACTGGTCATCGTACTCGTGTTTACCGTTCCGGGGATATTTCGTCCGGATGATTTGTTTGCGGTAGCCACCTTCATACACGAGCAAATTTTGAAGCAATTCGGGTGGAGTTATCTGGTTGCTGCTTTCATTTTTTTGATATTCAACCTGTATCTTGCATTCAGTAAGTACGGGAAGATTAAACTCGGAATGCAGCATGAAAAACCCCAATACTCCTACTTTGGCTGGTTCAGCATGCTATTCGCGGCAGGTATGGGAATCGGGCTGATCTTCTGGGGCGTAGCCGAACCCATGAGCCACTATTTAAATCCCCCCGAACACATAGAAACCGAAAGTGGGGAAGCGGCCGGGTTTGCCATGCAGTACAGTTTCTTTCACTGGGGCATTCAGCCATGGGCGATTTACATCACCATGAGCCTGTGCATTGCCTATTTCTCCTTCCGCAGAGGTATGCCGCCGTTGATATCGAGTTGTTTTTATCCGTTGATCGGCGAACGTATCAACGGCCTGCCGGGGTATGTGATTGACATTCTGGCGGTTTTTGCCACCATCTTTGGTATCGTGACCTCACTCGGTCTTGGAGCCATGCAGATCACCGCCGGACTTGGTGAAGTATTCGGATTTGAAAGCAGCTTTACGGCCATGTTGACCGTAATTCTGGTAGTGACAGTCTTATTTATGATTTCAACCTTGAGCGGAGTTGATAAAGGGATCCAGATCCTTAGTAAAACCAATATAGTACTGGCATTAACCCTGCTTGGGTTTATTGTTGTGATCGGGCCAACCGTCTACATTCTGAATATTTTTACGCAGACCATTGCCGATTTTACCTCCGAGTTTGTGGTGATGAGCCTCTCTACCAACCCTTTCCGCGGGTATGAATGGACGCAGGCCTGGACCCTTTTCTACTGGGCCTGGTGTATTGCCTGGGCACCGTTTGTTGGCTTGTTCGTCGCCAGTATTTCGAGGGGAAGAACAATCAGCGAGTTCGTCGCCGGAGCGCTGATTGTGCCGGTACTGCTAACTTTCGTGTGGTTCAGTGCTTTTGGCGGCGCTGCGTTTAATGTGGAGCTGGATGGTGGATCCGGTATTGCAGCCACCATCGCCGATGACGTTTCGGTAGGGCTGTTTTTACTTTACGAAGAATTTCCGTTGACTACTGTACTGAACTTGCTTACCATTTTGCTGCTATCCATCTTTTTTATCACCTCAGCCGATTCTGCAACTTTTGTACTCTCCATGATGACCTCTGGCGGCGAGTTGCATCCGCCGGATGCTAAAAAAGTGACCTGGGGGCTGGTGATCTCAGCAACATCTATTATTCTTTTATATGCGGGAGGGTTAGAAGCACTTCAAAAAATGGCTATCACCGCAGCGCTACCCTTTACATTGATCATGCTGCTCATGTGCGTGAGTCTTTATCGCGGTTTGCGATATGAAATGACTTTCGAGATGAATGGTGATGAGGTGTAGCTGCACATGCACATATATTACCTACCAGGTTCCCTAAACCTGGTAGGTCCATCTTGAGCTTATGACTGGCATTGTTATAAATATAGCAGCCAAAGCCGGTTGCCCGGAATTTATTCGATCTAATTGTTAATATCCATCAACTGAAAATTGAACCAGTTTACCATGAAGAGCTGGTGATCAAAAAAAGCCGGAACCCATGTAGAGAACCGGCTTTAAATTACACTATACTTAAGAAATTTTATGCATCCGAATAAGCTTCTGTAAATTTAGAAGCAACTTCCAATACCCGATTGGTTTGGATGCGGATAGCTTGCAGTTTTTCATCCGGAATGTCACCGCCGGCGGTGATGCTTGTTCCGTACGGGTTTCCACCTGATTCAAACAGTTTTGGATCGCTGTAAGCCGGAGAAACTACGATTGCTCCCCAGTGGTGGAAAGAGTTGTACATAGCAAGCAAAGTAGATTCCTGCCCACCGTTCGGGTTCTGAGCGCTGGTGAAACCAGATACAACTTTATTCAGCAACTTGCCTTCCATCCATAGCGGCCCTGCGGAATCGATAACCTGCTTGATCTGAGCCGCAACGTTGCCGAATCGGGTAGGAGAACCGAAAATGATGGCATCAGCCCACTCCAGATCATCGTTGGTAGCTTCTTCGATGTCGCTGGTCTCATCGATGTGTTTACGCCAAGCCGGGTTACTGTCGATGGCTTCATCCGGTGCAAGTTCAGGTGCTTTTCGCAGTCGAACTTCGGCGCCGGCTTCTTCGGCTGCTTTTTGCGCTTCTTTGGCAACAGTATAATTGGTTCCGGTGGAGCTGTAATAGACGATCGCTAATTTTACGTTAGACATAAGCGGTGTGTTTTTAGGTGATTAGATAATTATTGATTAGTCAAATAAATGCTTAAAATTTTTTAATGACCTCTACTTGCGCATCTCGTCAAGCAAGTCGATCAGCTTTGAAAGTTCTGCTGTGCTCATATGAGCTTCAATGTTGCTTTGTAACTTTAAAATCGGACGTTCAAGTTGATCCAAAACGTCAAGGCCTTTTTGGGTGATAAAACAAGGAATGCATCTACGATCACTTCCGGACCGCTTTCGTTGCACGAGCCTCTTTTTTTCCATTCGGTCAATCAAACGAGTTATGCCCGGTGATCGTTCGATCATCCTTTTGCCGATTTCTAATGTCGGCAATCCTTCTTTACCGGCGCCGCGCAAAATCCGTAACACATTGTACTGTTGAGGAGTTATATCCAGTTGAGATGTCACCTCACTAAGTCTGCGCTTGATTTCATCAGCCGTTCGCAGCAGGGCAACAATAGCCTCGGCAGACGTATGCTCGAAAGGCTTGGACTGTTTAATATCCTGTTTTATATCGGTTTTTGCAGCCATGGATTAAGTTTAATCAAAAATAGATGACTAGTCAACTATTTTTGGATGGGTTTATTGTGGAGATCATTAATGGGGTGTTTTTATGTGAAAATATCCTCCACATTAATCCAATCCGATAGAATTTGTTTTAATGAGACAGGCGCTAATTATCGTAAGTAATAATAATAGCAAAAGCAATTAGGTGGTAATATCTATGAATTAATTATCACCTGATTCTGGCAGAGAAAAGCGGTAAACTTTAATCTCTTCTTCTTCAGCATCTATGAATGCATTTGAGTAAAAATACGGCTCAGAATATCCAACCACTTTGAAACTAAAGCTTAATTGGCCTTGAACTTCATGTTCTTGCTTTTTAGGAGTTGATACATCTCCGATTAATTGATGATCCCTGTAAATTTGCAAACCATTGTGTTCAGCCTCACCTCCGCGTCTGTAAGCACGAAACATTACATCCTGCTCTTCAAAGTATTGCAGTGAAGTATAATAGCCTCTGTTTATAATCTCATGCATAACTAATTCTGGATATTCAGAATCGGACATATCCTCCGACAAGGGTTGGGTGTAATTCATATCCATATTACTCCCTTTTTTACCGAAAGCAGTATGTACATTAAAATCCTTATCTGCCAAATAAATAAGGGAGTCCGGCTTGAATGTAAAGGCTATGGTATCATCGTTGATCACATCAAAGTGTATGTTGGAAAACATTCTGATATCTTCATTAGCAGCAAATTTTGGTGAAAGTCTGCCTATTGCTTCCAGCTTTCCCGATTCTCGCTCAATTCTGGCCATTACTCTTGCTTGTTCAGCGTACAGGTCCGTTGTGAGGTTAAAATTGGTATATTGTGGCGGCCCTGAAGAAAGAGGGAGATATACATAATTTTCCGATGAACTTGTTAAACTTGCTGAGCCAAACTGATAATCAAAATTGTAGGCAGCATTTTCTTCGGGGACGGATTTATTTTCAAGGACTTCCTGCGAAGTTTCTCTCTGCCAGTCAAATCTACCGCTATGGGTTCGTTCCAAGTCAGAGTTAAACTCATAGAAGTCGTTACTGCTGCCTAAAAAAAAGTAGCCCCCATCGGGCAAAGAGATTAAGGACATGAGCCCCATTCCTGGTATCTCCTGTGGGCCTTCCCCGCGTCCGAGAGTTTCACCAATTTGATTTCCCTCATCATCAAATCTGAAAATCACATCCTGGCCTGTATCTAAAAACTGCAGGGTATCATTTTTAACAAATACCATCCCCTGCAAAGACGTTGAGTTGGACTCGAGTTCGATGGATTTAAAATGTAGTGAGTCCAATTCGATTTGGCGTTCACCTTTGTATTCGTAATTATAGTAGTCATCACTTGTTTCCTCTCTGTCAGAATTGCAAGCAACTATTTTCAATACAATTATGATGTATAGTGATATGTATTTCATTTTTATTTGAGTGGTCTTAAATATAGTTATAAATTTATAAAATTTAATACATCAAGGGCAAGCATTTGAAAATGCTTGCCCTTCACTTTGTGACTTTAGACTTACCTAGTATGATATCAAGGGTCCTCGTCCTCGTCCTCATCATTATCGCATTCAGATTCTGAGTCGCAATCTTCACCTCCACAATTAGAATTACGGGTTTGGCAAAACACATCTGGTCCACTTGCTAAGCATGTTGATCCATGATTGTTTGCGAGACATTGATCATTATCATCAAATGCTGCACAATTGCAAGTGACATCATCTGTTGTATAATTGTTGTATAATCGTCATTAATTTGCAATTGAGAGTTTGATGAAAAACCTGACATGACAATATCTGAGCTATGATCAATTTCATGCATTTGGTTATCAGTAAGTAGCTGACCTGAGGCAACTCCTAAAATTACAAATAAAATAAGAAATGTAGGCTTATACTTAGTACTCATAACGTTTGTTTTTTGATTAATGTTTAGATTTATAAAAGTGCATAAATCTTTCAGTATCATAATTAAACTTTA
>SLJN01000328.1 GCA_007135115.1 Balneolales bacterium | reverse complement strand
TTCCTTCTTTATGTCCTGGTTGCACCTTCCTGTACGGCGATGCAAGCACAGGAGCAAGAGGAACAAAGCCAGGATAAGGCTTACATGGACCCTTCTCTTCCTGTTGATGAACGGGTGGAGGACCTGATGGGCCGCATGAGTATTGAAGAGAAAATCGGGCAGATGATGCAGATCGACATCTCCCAAATCAATACGGATGGGGAACATGCTGTTGAGTTGGTTCCGGAGCAAGCCCGGGAAATCATGTCAACCTACCACATTGGTTCTTTCCTGAATGGTTTTGCGGATACGCCTCAAAAATGGCACGATTTCATCTATGAGTTGCAAGAAATTGCCTACGAAGAAACCGAGCACGGCATTCCGGTTATCTACGGAATTGACCACATGCACGGTGCGAGTTACTTGCTGGAAAGCACAATCTTTCCTCATAACTTCAATTTGGCCAACAGCTTCAATAAAGAAATGGCTCATTCCATCGGAGCGATCACAGCTCGTGAGTCTGCACACCTTGGTCATAACTGGAACTTTGCACCCGTACAGGATATCGGACGAGAGCCGCGATGGCCGCGTTTCTATGAGACCTATGGTGAAGATCCCTATGTAGCATCCGAGCTTGGGCGTGCTTATACCGTTGGGTTGCAGGAGGAGACTGCCGTAGAGCCCTATCAAATGGCTGCAACTGCCAAGCATTTCATTGGCTATTCGACCCCATACTCCGGTTGGGATCGCTCCCCGGTTGATATTTCCGATCAAACACTGCAGGAAATTCATCGCCCGCCCTTCCAGGCTGTAATTGATGAAGGTATTCAAACCGTGATGGTAAATAGCGGTGAGTTGAACGGAGTTCCGGTACATGCATCTAAACCCCTGCTGACCGACCTTTTACGGGATGAAATGGGTTTCGAGGGCGTCATCCTGACTGACTGGGCTGATATAATTAAACTCACTACCCTTGATGAAGTAGCCTATCAGCAGGAACATTATCATCATGCCGCTGAGAATGAAAAAGAAGCTACCTATAAAGCGATAAAGGCTGGCGTGGATGTCAGCATGACTCCGCAAACCTTTGACTTTTTCTACCACATGAAGGAATTGGTCGAAGAAGGGCGCATTACTGAAGAGCGAATCGATGAATCCGTCGAGCGTGTTCTGCGCTTGAAGTTTGAACTTGGCTTGTTTGAAAATCGCTATCCGACCACCGAATATTTTGATTATATCGGCCACGAAGACCATAAAGAAAAAGCACTGCAATCAGCAAGAGAATCTTTGGTATTGCTTGAAAATGAAGACGATTTCCTGCCTGTTGATCCTGCAGGTGTTGAAAACATTCTGGTTGTAGGTCCGCGAGCCGATTCCCGCAGAGACCTTAGTGGTGGCTGGACGTATGAATGGCAAGGTGGCCCGGAGGAAATGTATCCGGAGCACATTCATACCGTCTACAGCGGAATTTCGGAAACTTACGAGAATGCCGAAGTTACGTTGATCGATACCATTGGCAGTGCCGATAGCGAGTCTTACCAGGAGTTTCAGGATAAGGCCGCCGACACCGACTTCGTCGTTCTGGCTATAGGCGAAGAGCCCTACACTGAGTTTCTTGGTGATATCACCGATATGAACCTTGATGAAGGTCAGCAGCACATTTCCAACGTAGTTGAAGATTCCGGTCTGCCTTCAGTCCTTGTTTATGTTGGCGGGCGCCCCAGATTGCTTCCGGACAGCGCACTCGAAAGTGATGCCATACTTTTCGCTGGCCTGCCCGGTTTTAAAGGCGGTGAGGCTATAGCGGATGTCATCTCCGGCAATTACAACCCAAGCGGAAGGCTTGCTTTTACCTATCCGTCGGAGCCGTCTCACTTCACTACGTATGATCACAAACCAACCAACAGGGTTACCGCGCAGTGGGAGTTTGGCGATGGCCTCAGCTACACGGATTTTGAATACTCCAACCTTTCTGTAGATTCGGATGTCGTCGATGAGAACGGTACCATAACCGCATCGGTAGATGTCACGAATAACGGGGATATGGCAGGTAAAAAGAATATTCTTTGGTTCCTGCGAAATGAAGTCAGCCTGATCACGCGACCGATGAGGCAGTTAAAACATTTCGAAAATCACTACCTTGAGCCCGGAGAACAGATTACGGTTGAATTTGAGATTACACCGGAAGATCATCTCTACTATCCGGATGAAACAGGTTCGACGGTAAAAGAAAGTGGTAGTTATATTTTAACAATTGATGATCAGTCCGTTGAATTTGATCTTGAACTCTCAAATTAAAAGGGGCTCAATAGTTATTGAAAACCTGTTTTGCTAATCATTAAATATCTACTTTTGAAAGTTATGTTGGGTCATTAATATGGCCCAACATTTTCTTTCAAAAGATTCATGGAGGGCAACAGAACAAAAGATTGTCAATTGGCTGCCTAAGAAGCTTTTAGCACTTCAGGCCAAATTCGTCAGCACTCGTTCTTTTGCCTGAGACTACGGATTCAGAAACGCAACTTAATTATTTATGTCCTCATCAGAACCCAATAAAAATTCCGGAACAGACAATCTGCCATTTGTTCTGTTCATTTCAATAATTGCTGCACTTGGTGGCTTCCTATTTGGCTTTGATAGTGGAGTTATCAACGGCGCAGTAGATGCGCTTCAAAGGGAGTTTGATTCTGATGAGGTCGGCACCGGGTTTAACGTTGCTTCCATGCTCCTCGGCTGTGCTTTGGGAGCATTTTTTGCAGGTACTTTGGCCGACCGGTTTGGTCGTAAACCCGTGATGATTGCAACTGCGGTTGCCTTTATCATCAGCGCCTGGGGATCGGGTGCCTCCGGCAGCTCCGGTGAATTTGTATTTTTCCGAATATTGGGCGGGTTGGCCGTTGGTGCAGCCAGTATTTTAACACCTGCTTATATCAGTGAGATCGCACCGGCAAGGATTCGCGGCCGGCTTGCTTCCTTGCAGCAGCTCATGATTGTAATTGGTCTTCTTGCGGCATTTTTGAGTAATTACCTGATTGCTACTGCTGCAGGAGGTGCATCTGAAACACACTGGGAAGGCTTCGCAGCCTGGCAGTGGATGTTTTGGATGGAGTTAATCCCCGCCTCACTCTTCTTAGTCGGATTGATTTTTATCCCCGAATCTCCTCGTTTCTTGATTTCTGACGGAAAAGAATCGAAAGCTAAAGCCATTCTGGACAGACTCATTAGCGGAGGCGGCGCGCCTGAAAAAATAAAAGAGATTCGGGATACCGTACTCAGAGAGAAAAAATCCAGTCTGCTTGACTTAATCGAACAGAAAACCGGTAAGATTCACCCTATTATTTGGGTAGGGCTTGGCCTGGCTGCATTACAGCAGTTTACCGGAATCAATGTGGTATTTTATTACGGAAGTACGCTCTGGCAGGCGGCCGGCTTTACCGAAGAAGATGCGCTTCTCACAAATGTGATTAACGGAAGTGTAAATATTGCTTTTACCTTTTTGGCAATTGCTCTGATTGATAAAGTCGGAAGAAAGCCGCTTCTGCTGGTGGGCGCTCTTGGTCAGGCATTTATGTTAGCCATTATGGCCATTACCTTTTTCTTTGCACCGGTAGCTGAAACCGGTAACCTTGAGTTGGGTGATACCAGTGGTTGGGTGGCTCTTCTTGCCGCCAATGGCTACATAGCCTTTTTTGCATTCTCCTGGGGACCGGTGATGTGGGTTATGCTCGGGGAGATGTTTCCGAACCGATTCCGCGGTGCTGCTCTCGCGGTTTGCGGTATCTCACAATGGGGATCCAATTTTATCATAACCATGACCTTCCCGGTATTGCTCGGCTCTATCGGGCTCGGCCTGTCGTATGGTATTTACGCCGCTTTTGGAATACTCGCTTACTTTTTTGTATGGAAGTTTATTACTGAAACCAAAGGGCGTACTCTTGAGGATATCTCAAAAGACACGGCTGATTAAACGCCAGGTAAATCAGTTCGGGCAAAGCTCATCTTCCGGAAAAGTATTGAATTAAAACACAAAGGCCTTCAAGACTTCAGAATCTTGAAGGCCTTTGTGTTTGGTTCCCGGGCGGTCCTTGAAAAAATTGTCACCAAGTAGCGAACCGATCTAATCGTTCTTGTGTTAATTGTCACCAATAAGGCATAGGAATTTCAACTCTTTATGCTTCCACGCACCAGAATGCAAGTCATCCTCAAACCACGGTTGCGTAACTTTTTGGACAATACTGCGTAAATCAACTCGTAAGATGTACCGATAATCAACTGATTAGTTATTGTTTTCTGTGTTATTCCTGACGGATTTTCGTATCATTCGCAGCTGTCAATTTTTGTAACTATGAGCTGCTTGAAGTTTCTGCAATTTCAATAAAATCAACGATAAAATTGCCCTTGAGATTAATATTTCGAATTAAACTAACGTTTGTTTGTGCCTTTGCCGGAATTATTTGGGGATCCGCTTCAACTGCCGCAGCACAAGATATCAACACCAACTCGGGAGACACCCTAAGCCTCAGCCTCGAAGAAGCCGTTAGCCTGGCATTAGCCGAAAACTTTAACGTTCAGATTGAGGAACTCGCTGTTGAGACCGCCAGCGAACAAGTCAGAGAGGCATGGAGTGCGGTATATCCTCAACTATCCGGTCAGATTAATTACGACCGAAACATCGTAACGGCCAACCCATTCGCCGGGGCGGAAGCAGGTGGTATATTTGACGGATTGGGAGCTATTGACTGGCTGCAATATAATGAGCGAGTCCGGCAGGGAGAAATCGACGACGATGAGCTGACCATGATGGAGTTTCTGCAACGTCAGCGTCAGGGGTACGAACAAGCCGGAATTACCCCTCCGGATGAAGTTGATGATCCGTTCGGGGTTGATAATGAGTTTACAGGCGCACTGAGTTTAACTCAGACCTTGTTTAATGGTGCGGCTTTCGCAGCTATCCGTGGAGCGGAACAATTTCAGGATCTCAGCCGCAAAGGTCTTGAGCGAGAAACCCAAGTGGTTATCGATGAAGTCAGAACCGCTTATTACGGTGCTCTTCTCGCTTCTCATCAGGTAGAAGTGTTGGGAGAAAGTGTTAGCCGAACAGAACGAACGGTTGAAGAAGCCAGCCGGACTGTGGAGCAAGGGGTAGGTTCTAAATTTGATCGTGAATCTGCCAAAGTCGAGCTGGTCAACCTTGAAACCGAACTGATCGAAGCCGAAAATTCCGCTGAGTTAGCCCTTAAAAACCTTAATCGACTCATAGGCATTCCGGTAGAACGGCCGACGAGGTTGGTGGGTGAATTGGAAATGGTTGACTTACCGGATGTTGCTCGCATGGAAATTGATGAAGCTTATCAGGCTGCAATGGAGATGCGTCCCGACCTTGAGCAGGCAAGGGGAGCTGTGGAACTCGGCGAGATTGAAAGAGATGTTCAAACTTCCCTATACTACCCAACGGTTAACCTTTTTGCCGACTACGCCTACCTGGGCAGGGTGCCTGATGATCGCGTTCAAACAATCAGTGATCCCATGGACCCATTCACGTTTCGCCAACAGGAACTCGATTTTTTTGATGATTCCTACTGGAACGCAAATTTTGCTGTAGGCGTAACCCTCAGCTGGAGTATCTTTGATGGATTTCAACGAAGCGCCCAACGTGAGCAGGCGAAAATCGCCATACGCGAAGCAGAAATTCAGAAACAGCAGCTGGATGAAGGCATCCGTCTGGAAATCGAAGACGCCGTACGTAGCCTTCGAACCGCAGAAAGACGGATTGAGAGTCAGGAGCGAAATATTGAGCAGGCTGAGTTGAACTATGACTTTGCTCAACGCCGGCTTTCAGAAGGAGTGGGGACATCCCTGGAGGAGCGCCAGGCCTCCCAGCAGCTTGATCAAAGCCGGCTGAATTATCTGAATGCTCTGCATGATTACCTGGTTGCTCTCAGTAATTTTGAACTGGCTATAGGCCGATCCGTAACGGCTATTGAAGAAGATATGCCCGAACTTACCAGTGAACCCTAATATCGTTAGTACTAACTCTGATGAATTTCAAACCATTATTCGGATTAACAACACTTTTCCTGATAACCCTCTTCATCGCTTCATGTGAAGAAGCCGAAGAGGATGATGAACCTCGCTACCGACAAATAGCCGTAGAAACGCTGAAACTGGAGCCCAAGCTGTTTGAAGAGTATATCAGCGTTACCGGTAGAGTAGAAGCTATTGAGGATGCCATCGTATCAACTGAAGCCGGCGGTCGTGTTCAAAATATCGTGCGGCGGGGCCAAAGAGTAAACGAAGGAGATATTCTGACCAGCCTCGACGACGAGCTGCTGGAATCGGCTTACGAAGTCGCCGAAGCAGAATATGAACTCGCTCGCGATACCTACGAACGTCAGGAACCTTTATTAGCCGATTCCATCATCACAACACTGGATCTGAATACTGCCAGAGCACGGATGGATCAGGCGCGTGCACAACTTCGGCAGGCAGAGCGTCAGTTGAATAATGCCGACCTGAAAGCCCCTTTTACCGGACGTGTTGAAGAGCGAATGGTTAAGACAGGAGAGTTGGTCGGAGAAGGCACTCCGGTGGTTCGGCTGGTAGATACGCGAAATATTCAGGTGAATGCCGGAATTGCCGAACGCTTCTCAAGGGATATTTCCGAAGGAACACCGGCCATTGTTGATTTTGGATCTTATGGAGGCGATGCGATTGAAGCTGAAGTAACCTACGCCGGAAGTGTCGTCAATCCGGACAACCGTACTTTTCCTGTTGAGATTGAAGTTGAAAATCATGACCGACAGGCCAAACCGGATATGATGGCCGATGTGAGTGTAATGAGAAGCTCTCAGGAAAATGCCATTGTGGTACCTCGAACGGCTGTATTTTTAGATGAAGAGGGGCGTAACGTCTTCGTGGTTAACCGTGATGAAGATCCGCCTACTGCTGAACTTCGCAGTGTAGAAGTGGGTCCTTCTTCACAAGGTCGCTTGCTCATTACCGATGGACTGGAAGATGGTGATGAAATCATTGTTGTGGGTCGTACCAATGTAAACCATGGGGACCGGTTGCAAATTCAGCGCGAACATGAAATGATTGATGAAGCAATCGAATCAAGACAGAGAGACTAATGGTTCACTCATATCCGCTCTGTCTAGTTATTTCGCAATCAAATAGAATTTCTGTAAACGTAGTCGCATGAAAGCAGTTGATATTTCCATAAGTAATCGAATCGCCGTTATAGTTTTGGCTGTAATATTGGTTATAGGCGGTTCGGTGGCTTATGTAACGATTCCGAAAGAATCCAACCCCGATATTGATATACCCATCTATGTGATATCGACGATTTATCCGGGAATCGGGCCTACCGATATGGAGTCGTTGGTTACGCAACCTATTGAAAGGGAGCTTCAGGGGATTGAAGGCATCGATGAAATCAGCTCAACCACTCAAGAGAGTTTAAGTCTGATTGTCGTTGAATTCGACCTCGATACCGACCGGATACAGGCCAGCCAGGAAGTCCGGGAACAGGTTGATATGGCCCGGCCGGAATTACCCGATGATATCGAGGAGCCGGTCGTCAACGAAATTGATCTGGATGATTTCCCGATCATGACCGTGAACCTCAGCGCCGATTATGATTTATCCCGATTAACAGAACTTGCCGAGGATCTCGAAGATGAACTGGAAACACTCCGGGGAGTTCGTGAAGTCGATCTGATCGGAGGTTTGGAGCGTGAAGTTCAGGTAAATGTGGACCTTCAGCGATACATGAGCTACGGCACCAGCTTTCAGCAAATGATTGGTGCGATTCAAGGTCAGAACCTGACGGTCCCCGGTGGAACGGTCGACGTGGATATGATGGAGTATCTGTTGCGGGTCAGTGGAGAATTCGATGATCCGAGTGAGATTGAAGACCTGGTGGTTCATACCCCGGTAGATCCGGAAACCGGTGAAAGAGGCGCCCCTGTTTACATGCGTGATCTGGCAGAAGTCATCTTCGGGTTCGCCGACCGTGAAAGCTATGCTACACTCAAGGCCTTCGAAGTCGAAAACAACAACGAGGGTGAATCCAGGCGCATTCCGATGGATGAGGCTGAAATGAACGAGGTGGTCAGCCTTGATATCATACAGCGCTCCGGTGCCAATGTGCTGGAGACAACAGACGAGGTCAAAGAGCTGATGGCCGAGTATGACCTGCCATCAGGCACACAGGTTACGGTAACCGGGGATCAAAGTGAAAACGTACGCGATCTGATATCCGACCTTGAAAACAGCATTATCAGTGGGATGATGTTTGTTATCCTGGTGCTGGTATTTTTTCTTGGTCTTCGCAATGCCTTACTGGTGGGGACAGCTGTACCACTCGCCATACTTGTAGGGTTTACCATTCTCACACTGGCAGGTTACACCGTAAATTTCATCATTCTGTTCAGCCTTATTGTAGCGTTGGGACTGCTGGTGGATAATTCCGTTGTGGTCGTAGAGAATATCTACCGATACCGAGAGATGGGTTATGAACGGTTCGAAGCAGCAAGACTGGCAACCGGGGAGGTGGGTTATGCCCTTACAGCAGCCACGCTTACACTTATATCAGCATTTGCTCCTCTTCTGTTGTGGCCGGGGATCATCGGGCAATTTATGAGTTATTTGCCCATTACGCTGATCATCGTGCTGTCATCATCTTTGTTTATTGCGCTAATCATTTATCCGGTTCTTACAGGCTATCTTGTAAGACTTGAAACCGAGAAAAAGCAAAGAAAAGGTGTTTGGGCTAAAGTATTCGGATATGGCATACTTGCCCTGGGTGCAATTATTATTGGAATTGAAAATCCGATTTCGCTGATTTCCATAGGTTTGGTTGTCGCCTTTTTTATCCTGACGTATATCTATATCGTCAAACCTATTTCAGGTTGGTTTACCCGAAAAGGTTTGCCCGCAGTCATTGAAAATTATAAGTACTTTCTCAGATGGATGTTACAGCGGGATTACTCGGTAAAATTCGCCTTTTGGAGAAATGCCTTCAGCATGGTGAGTTTCACCGCCGGTGTTTTGCTATCGGTTTTGGGTCTTTCGGTGTCCGGATTTGCCGAGACCGGGGGCACGGTCTTACTCATACCCGGAGTTATTTTGATTCTTCTTGGAGTGCTCGGCATTGTTATTCATTCCATCGAAGCAATATTCCAGGGCGGATCTCTCAGCCTGAAAGCAGGTTTTGTGGCAACCCTGGTTATAGGATCTATTCTCACAATTGTGTATGTAGTTGGGCGGGATATCACGCCTAATGAAATAGGTGCCATCCTGCTCTTCCCGGTGGGTGTCATGTTGATCGGTCTGATCGGTATGCTTCGCCGAAGTAATAAACCGTTAATCATAACCGATAACCGCTCACGACTGGTCAATTTATCGTTTGGAGCTTTATTTGCTATTGTTGGAATGTATGCGGTTGCTCCGGCAGGGGTAACGTTTTTTCCGGATACCGACCCCAATCAGATTCGAGTGAATATTGAGGGTCCGATCGGGATGAACCTTGATGCCACACACGACATAGCTAATCGCATGCAGGCAGATATTGATCAAATGCTGGTTGATCATTCTGAAGCATACGACGGTATCGAAAATATCCTTTTAAATACGGGAGTTGCTCTGCAGCAGGGTGGGATACCAAATCCAAACGAAGCCCGGATCACCATGAACATGGTTGATTATGGTGATCGTACCGAACCCAGCAGCGTCACATTGAACCGTTTGCGTGAATTGCTTCAGGATATTCCCGATATCTTTGTACAGGTTGAGCAGGAGGATATGGGGCCGCCTACCGGATTGCCTGTAGAGATTGAAATTTCAGGACCGGATTTTAATCAAATTGTCGCGATTACCGATGATATTCGCAATCAGCTGTTAAATGCTGTAGATACCGGCGAGATACGAGGTTTAACAGACCTTCGCGATAATGTATCGGGGGGAATACCGGAATACGAAATCCTGATAGATTCTGAACGTGCCAACCAGTACGGTTTAAGTCTGGCTGATGTAGCCCAGGCTATCAGTGTGGCCTATGAAGGTGTTGAAGCAAGCGAATGGCGAGATGGCGAAGACGAATACGACATTCGGGTGCGTCTTGATGAAAAAGACCGCATGGATCTGGAAAGCCTCAAAAACCTTACGATCAATACTCCCGAAAACCAGATCCCGCTTGCTTCTATCGCCGAATTTGATGACCGCGAAGGTCTTGGCGTCATCACACGGATGGATCTGGCGCGAACGGCCACCATTGAAGGCGATGCCGCCCTTGGTTTCAGCGGACCCGAAGTATTGGGACAGGTGCAAGAGTATCTCGATGGTTACGAGTTGCCGGCCGGATACGAAATAGAATATGTTGGCGAGGCCGAAGATCAGGCGGAAAGTTTTGAATTTCTGAGTTTGGCGCTTGGTATCAGCTTTGCACTGATCTTCCTGATCATTCTGACGAAATTCAACAACATCAACGTACCCTTCATCATTGTAACCGCAGTCGGGTTAAGTTTGATTGGCGTTTTGCTGGGGCTTACGCTATCGCGTACAATGTTTGGAGCGATGACCTTCGTGGGTATAATCAGTTTGGCCGGTATTGTGTGTATTAACAATATCGTGTTGGTTGATTATATCAGGCTGATGCTGGATCAAGGTAAGGATAAAATAGATGCCATTGTGGAAGCCGGCTCGATCAGGCTCCGCCCCGTGCTTTTAACGGCGACCACTACGATCCTGGGACTTGTGCCACTGACATTCGGCATCAACATAGATTTTGTCGGCTTTCTGACGGATTTTGATCCTGATTTCCAACTGGGTACGGAAAACACAGAGTTCTGGGGCCCAATGGGTATAACGATTATAAGCGGTCTGATCTTCGCCACTTTTTTGACACTGGTAATCGTACCGATTATTTATTCGGTCATGGACTCGTTTGCCAACCGACTGGGCAAGATTTGGAAAGGCGAGTAAACACTAAGAAGATTGAGTAAAAGTAAGAGAAAGACAAAAAGAATGAGGGCTTCAAAAAACCTTCATTCTTTTACTCATACTCATACTTATACTCTTTCTCTTATCCTTACTCAAATTTTTTCCGTTCGCGTTCAAACTCTTCATCGGTAATCAACCCTTGTTGCCACATGCCAACCAGTTCGTTGAGCGGATCCATCGTACCGGGAGCGTAATCTGGGGAGTGGTCTTGTACCTCTTGAGAAAACTCTTTGCGATCGCGTTCAAAATGTATGGCAGTATCCAGAACGGATTTCAGTTTTTCCGGATCTTGTAGTCCCACCATTCTATACTCATCAGCATCCCTGGCGGATGTAATAATTAGCGTTCCAATGCCGGTTTTTGAATCCAGCCAGCTTCGCTCAACCCGCGTTGAGTCAAGTTCGGCGATTTGAATGGAATGCGTTTCCTTGCCGGATCGTGCAATCAGAATAGAATGATCTGAAATTTGATAAAATGAATTGCGATGCAGGGAGTAAACATACACCAGAAACAACAGGCCAATGCCAAAAACCGGAGTTAGCAAAATGCAGAGCAAATATTGTGGCAGAAAGGCTTTCCAGCTTGGTCGTAAAGTATATTTTTTTTGATTATCGCTCATACGATAGCGGCATTTTTTGAGTTTAATTGGGGAACATCGATGGCAACGGGCACATTCCCGTATAATCGTGAACTGAAATTAGTTAAGTACGGTGCAAACTGAGGTACAGCAGAATATAAAGTTAAGTACATGGAAATATGCCGTAGCTGTTTGGTTAACGGCTGTGATGACCGCAGGTTTTCTCATTGAGATCCCCATGATACCAATTTTATGGGAGACCTCTCGAAACCTGTTTCTGCACGTACCGATGTGGTTCACCATGATTGCCATTTTTTCAGTGGGCCTGGTCTACAGTATCCGTTATCTCAAAAACGGAGATTTCGACATGGATACCCATGCTGAAACAGCAACGGCCGTTGGAATTGTCTTCGGTATCTGTGGTCTGTTAACCGGAGCAATGTGGGCACGGTTTACATGGGGGGCTTGGTGGACCTTTGCCGAACCTAAACTCAATCTTTCGGCATTGGCCATGATGATCTACGTTGCGTATTTTATACTTCGCAGCGCATTTGACGATCCGGAAAAACGGGCTAAAGTAGCTGCCGTATATAACATATTTGCAGCTTCAACCATACCGTTTTTATTATTCATAATCCCAAGGCAACTGCCTAGTCTTCATCCCGGAGCAGATGGAAACCCCGCCTTCAGCGATTTAACCGCTCCGGAGCTACGCTGGATTTTCTATCCGGCCATTGTCGGGTTTATAGGTCTGGCATTTTGGATGAAAGAAATTTTATACCGATACAAAAAGCTACAACAAAAGCTTGAAACCGGTTCAAATTAACCTATGATGCAATTTATCGTTAATTTTTTTCTGCTTTTTTTTGCTTCCGATCAACAATTTGATGATTGGGAAGGCATGGACGAACTCGAGTACTCCAGTAGTTTCATGCAGTTAATGGCTTCGAACGACCTTATTTTGGTTGTACTCGGAGTGAGTTTACTTATTTGGTTTACCTTATTATTTTTCATAGTTCGTCTCGACCGCAAAGTTGCGCGTCTTGAGCAGCAAACCCGCGACCATGATTCTTAATCTTATTTCATTATGAAACCACGCGTTATTATAGGAGTTGTCATAATGGTGCTGTTTACCACTCTGGCACTGTACAACCTTTCAGAAAGTATTTCCTCTTACGTCGACTTCGAGCAGGCAAAAACGATGGACAGTGATCGCATCCACGTTATTGGTGAGTGGGTCGAAGATAAACCACATGGCTTTTCATCTGAAGACATGACTTTCTCCTTTCACATGCAAGATGAATCCGGCAATATCCATAAGGTCGAATATGCCGGTGCCAAGCCCAATAACTTTGAAGATGCTGACGAGTTGGTTGTAATCGGTTCAATGCGTGGTGAGACGTTTACGAGCAATGATATGCTTGTTAAGTGCCCTTCCAAGTATAACGACCCCAGCGAAGCTGAATTTACACAGGTTGAATAAAATTATTTATGATCGGTATTGTTGGTAACACCGTCCTGATTATTGCCTTCTTTTGCAGTGTGGCGGCTCTTATTCTGTATTATTTATCCGCAAAAGATCAAAAAAATCAGAGTCTCGAGCAGGTAGCAAATTTCCTGTTTTTAGTAAAAGGCTCTCTTGTATTTATTTCCATAGTCCTGCTGGTATATTTGATTTTTACCCATCAATTCCAGTACTACTATGTCTACAACTACACGAGTCTTGATCTTCAAAATATTTATCTGTTCGCTGCCTTTTACAGCGGACAGGAAGGCAGCTTCCTTCTGTGGATTTTCTCGGCCTTTCTGGTAGGTCTTGCTGTCATAAAGTGGACTCCGGATACCTATCGCACCCCGGTAATGGCGTTTTTCTCACTGTCACAGGTTTTCTTACTCTCCATGGTGGTCGGTATTCCACTTGGCCTGTTTGATCTCGGAGCCTCTCCGTTCCGCCTTTTGGCTGATGAAATGGCCGATGCCCCCATCTTTCAATCCAACCCCGATTTTGTTCCTGTTGATGGCAGCGGTTTAAACGACTTGCTCAGGAATCCGTGGATCATGATTCATCCGCCCGTGGTATTCATCGGGTTTGCGATGATGACCATCCCGTTTGCCTTTGCGCTTGCCGCACTCTGGAAGCGCCGATATCACGAATGGATTTACCCCGCCTTGCCCTGGACGCTCGGTGCCAACCTCTGCCTGTTGATCTCTATTTTTCTGGGCGGCTACTGGGCTTATGAAACCTTGTCTTTCGGTGGCTATTGGGCATGGGATCCGGTTGAAAACGCATCTTTGGTACCCTGGATTCTTGGTACCGCCGGTCTTCATACGATGCTGATCCAGCGTAAGAGCGCTATGGCGCAAAAGAGTTCCATTTTATTCGCCATTCTCGCTTATATCACCATTGTTTACCAGACATTCCTGACCCGCTCCGGAGTTCTGGAAGATGCCTCCGTACACAGTTTTGTTGATCTTGGCTTGTACAACCAGTTGCTGATGTTCATTCTGGTTACAGCCATATTGGGACTGGGAATGTTTCTATATCGGTACAAAGAGCTGCCGACACCGAGTAAGGAAGCGCCGTTTATCAGCCGAGAGTTTATCATGTTTTCCGGTGCTTTTGTGATGTTCATGACCGGTTTTGTTATCCTTTTGGGTACAAGCACTCCTATCATCGGTAGGATCCTTGTCGAAAATCCCACTCCGCCCGAACAGGAATTTTACAACACCTGGACACTGCCGTTTGCGGTTCTTCTTGCCATCTTAACCGTGATAGCACAGTTTCTCTGGTGGAAAAAGCATGATGCAGAATCTCTTTCATCCGCCCTGATCACTCCTACATTACTTGCTTCAGTTACAACGGTCATTGCCATTATACTCGTAGATATCGACAATCTGGCCTACATGGTTTATCTGTTTGCTGCGATATTTGCCTTGTTCGGTAATGGTCAGGTTATGCTCGGGCTGATCCGCCGCAACTCTAAAGTTATCGGTGGTACTGTTACACACATCGGTTTTGGGGTACTTTTGATCGGATTTCTCGGAGCCGCTTATGATCGACCTCTTGTTGATGATCAGACGGCGCAATATAACCAGGCTGTGCTGGCCGGAGAGGTAATGGATGATGACGGCTATCCGGTTTCCCGGACGATCGATTTTGTGGAGCTGAAAAAAGGGGAGCCGAAGCTTATCGATGGCCGTTATGAAGTGACGTTCAAAGATGCCGTTGTCACCGATGAAAACCGACCCCATGAGCAGCATTACACGATCAAATTTGAGGATACCAAAGGGGACCAGGGGACTTTTTACATGAACCCGGTGTCTTACCCGATGTTGTCGAACTCCTCACCCGGAAATGTTGACTGGACGGTGGATCCGGAAATTCGCACCGGTCTGTTGTCGGATATATTCATGTACGTCGCCGGCTCATCTCTGGCAGAACGTGAGATTGAAAGGCTGAATGAGCAAACCGCGCAGGAAAGCGGAGGCCAGCAAGAAGGCGAAGCTCTGGACGGAATTACCGATCTTGGTCCGGAAGGTGAACCTGAAGAGGATGATCATTCTCTTCTGAATATCGGTGTAGACTCCGAGGTTGAGTACGGCAACTTTACCATAAAGTTTGACCATTTTATAAATGTGGCCCCGGATGATCTTCCGGATAACGCCGTAGTAGGAGTTCGGGCCAATCTGGAATTAGTTCACAACGATACCGGTGATAGCTACACGATCACCCCGCTGTTTGCCATTGTTGAAGAAGATGGCGAGCAGTTTGCATACACTCCACCTGAGCATCTGGATGATTGGGACGCCCATGTAGAGTTTGCCAATGTAGATCCGGGATCAGAGCAGATTGAGCTGCACATCGAAGGAATTGAAGGTGCGGAAATTGAGATGCCTGATGAAGAATGGGTGCTGTTGGCAGCTGAACGAAAACCACTTATATCGGTAGTTTGGCTCGGAACTTTTCTGTTGATGATTGGATTTAGCATCTCCATTTTCAGAAGATGGTCCGATCAGAAAAAACGAGAAGCCAAAGAAGCTGAACTCGGTGAATCTCTTGGCTTTGAAGAGGATAACCGTGGTGAGGTTGAAGAATTTGATGGATATGTAAATGGATCCACAGAACATTCAGAAACTGAAGAGGAAGAACCCGATTCCCGAGTTGATGCAAAATAGATTCCGCCTGATGGCGGCAGCATTATCGCTGTTTTTCTTTGGCCTGTTTAGTTCAGTGCCAAGTGAGCTTCTTGCTAACGAACGCAACCTTCAGCAGCAAGAAGAGCCAGGCGTTTCCCCTTCAGGTGCGATGCTGCGTTCTTTTCTTGTTCCTGGGTGGGGACAATATGCCGTGGATTCTACGGACTGGACCCGCGGTCAGATGCACCTCGGCGCTGACATCGCGTTGATAGCTTCTTTCGCACTGCTGCTCAATTATCAGAACCGGCTTGAAGGAAATTTGCAGACGTTCGGCGATCAGTATGCCGGTATTGCTTTTTCGGATAGAGATCGGTCATTCCGCCTGTCTGTTGCAGGCCATGAGTCCCTGAAAGCCTATAATGATCTTCAGGAACGCACCCGGAACTGGGACCGCCTGTACCCCGAAGACGATGAGTATTTTTGGGAATGGGAGAGTGAAGATAAAAGAACCCGTTACAACGATATGCGAAGCCGGCGAGATAACATTGAAAGGCAAGCGCCGGCACTCATCGGCATGATGGTGGTCAATCGCGTAATTGCCGGAGTGAACGCATATACAAGCGCGCGCGACCGAAACCAAAACTATGCGGTTTATGTTAGCCCGGCCGGTCGCATTGGTGATACTTTTCAGGCAACCCTACGTGTTGATTTCTGAATGACATGCCTCGATACCTGTTTCACGCAGCGTACGATGGAACCAAATACGAGGGATGGCAAAGTCAACCCCACGGCAATACCGTTCAGGATTATATTGAAAAACGCATTCATCAACTGACCCGAGAGCAGGTTCGTATTTATGGTTCGGGCAGAACCGATACCGGAGTTCACGCCCGTAATCAACCTTTTCATTTGGACCTGAGTGCTCCTGTCGATCCTGACGATTTCGCTCACCGACTTAACCGGATGCTACCACAGGATATAGCTATTTGTCCAGCTGGACAGGTCGCCCAAAAATTTCATGCCCGCTTTGATGCCAATTATCGAGAGTACTGTTATCGGCTGACAACCATAAAAGATCCGTTAAATCATCGCTATGCCTACTATGTTCATCACCCGATCAATGGACAGCTTATAGAACAAGGTTTGGATTTGATGAAAGGCCGGTACGACTTTATTCATTTCTGTATATTTGATGAAAAACGGGAATCCACCGTATGCCATCTTGAAAAGGCGGAATTCATATCAACAGGTGAGCATCAAATGGAAATACGTTTCGGGGCTGATCGGTTCATGCGAAAAATGGTGAGATATCTAATCGGTTCGCTCCTATATCTTTCAAGAGGCAAAATGAATTTGGCTCAAATGCAACACTTGCTTGATGGCACTTCCTCAGGCAAAAACCCCGCTCCAACAGCCCCTGCTCACGGGCTTACCCTTGAAAAAGTCACTTATTAAGAGCATACCTTAAATCCGGGTGGATCATAACCGAGAAATACGTGACCACCTTTCAGAGGTTAGGAAAATCGCCAATCACAAATCGTAAATCATACGTCGTCAATCTGGTGAATAGAGCAAGAACGGGCTATATCAGCACTTAGCGATGAAATCTCTTTAACTGGTTTCTAATAGTTTGGCGATGTTAGATGTACGAGAAAATTAAATTGATTTTTCGTACTCTCACTGAACCGGTAGAACGTAAATTTTTCCATAACAGTTGATAGAAGCAGAGTCTCGGTCAAGATTCACCCAATTCTTTTTTATGAATACACCAGCCAGTAAAGCCGATTTAATCACGCTCGATGAGTTTATTATCGAAACCCAGCAGCAATTTCCAGAAGCTACAGGAGAGTTGTCTCAGCTGCTGAGAGACGTTACGCTGGCCTGCAGGATTATTGCTCATGAGGCCAATTACAGTGTACTTCATGAAATGGTCAATCGGAAAAAAATCAGTGGTTACGATCGCCTTGTATATTTAAGAGATTTTGCGGTTGATCAGTTTCGTTTTGCCCTTGACCGGTCCGGTACTGTCCGACTGATGGTCACCTCTTTTTCTTCCGGTCCGATAAAAATGAGTTCTTCGGATGGCAAATACATGGTGGTATTACATCCGATCGAAGGTATACCGAATATGGCTTATAATGCCTCTGCGGCCACGGTTTTTGGTATTTACAAGTTGGAGCCGGGGAAAAGAAAAGTCGAGCAGGAGACCATCCTTCAGCCAGGCAAAAATCAGGTTGCTGCCGGGTATGTGTTGTACGGATCAAGTGCTATGCTGGTGTTTACGACGGCCGGACTGGGAGTAAACTTCTTTACGCTGGATGACGATGTGGGTGATTTTTTTCTGTCAAAAAGAGATATAAAAATCCCCGAAGATGCACCGGTTTACAGTTGCAACAACGGCTGGGAAAATCTGATGGATCCGGCTGATCGCAATGTTCTTGAATATTTTCGCAGCAAAAAATTTAACGGGGATGAATACCGGTTCCGCTATATAGGTTCTTTATCAGCAGACATGCACCGTATACTCTTGGATGGCGGGATATTTTTATATCCCCGAAACAAAAATGTACCCGACGGCCGGCTCAATATTCTCTATGAATGTGCACCGCTGGCTTTTGTTATTGAACAAGCCGGTGGAAAAGCAACAGATGGTGAAGGGCGCATTTTGGAGAAAGTCCCGGCGGATATCCATGCCAAAACGCCATTTTATGCAGGTTCTCCTAAACTTATGGAACGGGTTGAGTCGATTCGAAGCGGAAAAAAAGTCTCGTGAAATCCTACTTGTTAAATTCTTTATGATCCATAAATTAGGGTTCCGGGGGGGAAGCGCTTTTTAGGTCTTCAGGATTGACCCGGACTGTTACGCAGGGATTGAGTTAATCAATTCAACCTATTGCAGTTTTTATCAACCGGAAGCTAAAGATATGCGATTTTTGCCGTTTTACTCAGCTTCCCAAACCAGCAGCTGTTGATGAGTATACAAGATTATAATTAAGTGAAAAACTAAAGGAGATTATTCATGGCCAATAAGAATGATCAGGATCTCAAAATGAAATCCGAAACAGACTTGTTTCATCCGCCTACCAGCATTAAGAAAAAGGCGAATGTCAAAGATTATGACAAACTTTACCAGGAGTCTATAGCAGATCCGGAAAATTTCTGGGCAGCTGAAGCTAAAAAACTGAAGTGGTTTAAAAAGTGGAAGCAAGTGCTCGATGACAGTGAGAAGCCATTTTATAAATGGTTTACCGGCGGTAAGATCAACGTGGTTCAAAATGCCATTGACCGTCATCTGGAGACCTGGCGCCGGAATAAACTCGCTTTAATCTGGGAAGGGGAGCCAGGGGATGTCAAGACCATGTCTTATCACGCCCTGAACCGTGAGGTTTCCAAATGCGCCAATGTGCTGAAAAGTATGGGGGTTCGAAAAGGGGAGATTGTAACGATTTACATGCCCCAAATTCCCGAGCTGGTTATATCCATGCTGGCATGCGCTAAAGTCGGGGCGGCTCACAGCGTAGTTTATGGAGGATTCAGTGTAGATGCCCTTGCCACCCGTATTAATGATGCCAAAAGCCGGGTTGTTTTAACGGCTGACGGAGGTAACCGCCGGGGTAAAATTACCGACCTGAAAGGTATTATTAATGATGCCATCGAGCGCACCCCGACCGTCGAAGTTTGCATCACGGTAAAACGTACTGGTCATGATGTACACATGGAAAATGACCGTGATTTCTGGTATCACGACCTCATGAACCTGCCGATCGCAAATCCAACTTGCGAAACCGAACCCACTGACTCTGAGGATACCCTTTTTATCCTCTACACATCCGGGACTACCGGTAAGCCGAAAGGCCTGGTTCACACGCACGGTGGCTACTCGGTCTACACTTCCACCACTCATCGCTATGTCTTTGATATCAAAGATGAAGACCGCTGGTGGTGTGCGGCGGATCCCGGCTGGATTACCGGACACAGCTATATGGTTTACGGTCCGCTGATCAACGGAAGTACGATTATGATGTATGAAGGGGCTCCGAATCATCCCTATCCGAACCGCTGGTGGCAAATGATCGAAAAATACGGGATCACTATCCTGTATACCTCGCCGACCGCTATTCGAGGATTGATGCGCTTTGGAGATCAATGGCCCAAGCGGCACGATATCAGCTC
>SLJN01000210.1 GCA_007135115.1 Balneolales bacterium | reverse complement strand
GATTTTCAAGTCAGGGCGCTCGTGCAACATTTCCGCTTTTTCGAGGAAAAGAAGCATGAGAGATTTCTTAACGTTGACCACGCTAAGCGGTTGATAATCCTGATTGAGAATTAGCACATTTCCATTTAGAACCATGTTCTTTAGGAGTTTTAAATTAAGATAATGCCGATTCGCCCACAGGAATGATAGTATCTCCTTCTGTCACCGGAGATTGTATTCCTGCTACTGTTTCGGCAAGTCGTTGATTAAACGGATATTTCGAGTCAAAACGTTTCGAAAATTCAATATTTTCAATTTTCACACTGCCCGATGCATGAACTACAGCACCATCCCCAAGACAGAAACCAACATGGGTGATTTCTGAGTTTTCATCTGAGAAATAGATCAGCGATGCCGGCTCTGCGTGCTGAATGTTATCTGCTGTAAACGCTTTTACTGCCACTTGTTGTCTGTAATCGCGGGGTAACGATAAATGATGCAACAAATGCAATGTCTGTATAAAACCGCCTGCGTCTATACCCGTATCGGTTCGCCCTCCAAACAAATACGGGACACCGGCAAAGTTCCGGGCTGTCTCAATTATTGTAGATTGCTTGAGCGGATCCGCTGCGGGCCAGGGCAACTCACAGCCGTTCCATAAACTAAAGTGATCTACTCTATCACAGACTATGCCTCCTGTGGGCATGAATAATTGATTTTTACTCACTTTTAAATGCATGGAGAAATACGGCCATCGCACTACAGATTCATCCTGAGGAAACGGGCTGAACTGATCCGGAGGAAGAATTTCAACGGCTTCTTTTTCCACCCAACCTATCCACCCCTCATTACTGGTGATAATCTGGATCCAATTCTCGCGGATGGAGAGAATCTCAGCCACTTCACCATGCAATAACATCGTCATCAATGCAGTCGTGTGGGTAGGTTCACTTCTAACCGGAACCAAACCGCTTTTCGCAAAGATCTGTAAGCCATTAGCATTCATGACAGATTCGGTTTTGACAAAATCAAAGGCACAGTGTAGTTAATTTTCAACAGCTTATCAATCCCACCGCAACCAGCCTGATCTGTGTGACATGATCTGTATTCAAAATATATCCCGGAGCAGCTGATGAAAAACTTCTGCAATCTAAAATCACTAATCATCAATCTGCTATCTTTTTGAATGTTAAGATGCTTGCTACAAGCACTCAAAGTTGCTCAATCTGATCATCCAGGTTTTTAAGATCTTTGATTGCAGATAGTAGATTGCAGTTGATCCGGTAAAACCCGCGGTATTTTGAATGTTGCTTTTTTAAATCACAGAGCTGGCAAACAACTACCCCAAACTCATATAGACAATTGAATATATTTGTGTTACCGAAATTACATGATACTGTACATAAGAGTTATTTAACTGCTTATATTTCAGGCGCATTAACACTACTATTTCACCCTAAGATCTATGTAATTTTTTTGAAATATGCCTTATAACAAAGACGCTGTACAAAACCAGTATTACAAAGAACCCGGCCCCAAGCTCGACAAAGAAAGTCCTTTCGAGTCGATGATGGAGCGATTCCGGTTTGCGGCTGACTTACTGGAATTGGATGATGGAACATTTAAAACCCTTGCACAGCCGGTTCGCCAGATTTCCGTATCTATCCCGGTTGTAATGGATGATGGATCCATAGAAGTATTCGAAGGCATCAGGGTTATTCATGACAACAGCCTTGGCCCCTCCAAAGGGGGAATTCGATATGCGCCCGATGTAACTATGGATGAAGTAAAAGCGCTTGCATCCTGGATGACCTGGAAGTGTGCCGTAGTAAACGTGCCTTTTGGCGGTGCAAAAGGTGCCGTGCGTTGTAATCCACGCCAACTCAGCGTGCGTGAGCTCGAAAATGTCACCCGCCGTTATACCGCCGAACTACTGGATGTATTCGGACCTGATCAGGATATCCCTGCTCCTGATATGAATACCAACGAACAGGTAATGGGCTGGATCATGGATACTTACAGTATGCATGCCCGAAAAGCTCAAACAGCAGTCGTCACCGGAAAACCCCTGCTCCTTGGCGGCTCCAAAGGCCGTAAAGAAGCAACCGGTCGCGGAGCTGTTACCCTCGTATTGGCCGCATTGAATAAGATAGGTATCATGCCCGGCAAGGCAACCATTGCGATCCAGGGTTTTGGAAATGTTGGCAGTGTTTCTGCTAAACTCATGTACGAACAGGGCGCCCGCGTCATAGCTATCAGCGATGTTTCGGGAGGTTATTACAATAAACAGGGCATCGATATCTCCAAAGCAATTGAATACCGCGATAAGAACAACGGTTCGCTCGAAGGCTTCGACGGCGCTGATAAAATTTCGAATTCCGAACTTCTCGAATTAGACTGTGACGTGCTCATTCCGGCTGCGAAGGAAGATCAGATTAACCGTAAAAATGCTGAAAACATTAAGGCCAAAATTATCGTAGAAGGTGCCAACGGGCCGATAACCGCTAACGCCGATTCTATCCTTGATGACAAAGGCATCCTTATTGTGCCGGATATTCTTGCCAATGCCGGCGGAGTTACAGTATCCTATTTTGAATGGGTTCAGGATCGCCAGGGTTATTTCTGGACCGAAGAACGAGTAAACCGACGCCTGAATCGTATGATGAAAGACGCTTTCGATTTGATTTACAAAGAGAAAGATCGCTATAATATCACCTTGCGACAGGCTGCTTATGTTTATGCCATAAACAAAGTAGCCAGGGTCCTCAAAATGCGCGGGGTGTACGGTTAACGTATTTTCAGGCGTTACCGATTTGCAGGGATTAGCTTCTTTCTATGAAAAAAATAGATGGCATTTTAATAGCTTCGGACCTGAAATCGCTTCAGGAACTCCATAATTTCTGTGAAAGCCTGAAGTCAAAAATTGATTTAGGTGGGCAGCTTCACGATAATATCCAGTTGGTATTGAGTGAAGCTGCTACCAACGCTATTATTCATGGAAATCAACATAATCCCGGCAAATCCGTGAGTATTGAAGTTTATGCTGATGACATTCAGGTCGCCCTTGTCGTAAGCGACGAGGGTCAGGGATTTGACCCATCTTCTCTACCTGATCCCCTTTCAGAAGAAAACCTGCTCAAACAAGGTGGCAGGGGCATTTTTTTGATTGAACAATTTGCAGATAATGTGGAGTATCGCGACAATGGCAGCACGGTCGTGCTCACTTTTAACCGCACTTCTGAATGAGTAACGAAAGCAGACTACAGCTTTTACTACTCATCATCGGGGCAGCACTCATTTCCCCACTGTTTTACCTGGGCGATGGCGGACTGCTATCGGAGCTCACCTTTTATATCTTGCTGGTCTTCGGTATCATTGCTCTTGGTTATGAAACGACTCGTCAAAGCGTTACCGGCCTGAAACCCTCCTTTGTTTTAACTACGACAGGTCTGCTGTTTATCGTAACCATACCTCATGGAATTTTTATAGATACAGAAATCTATCGCAATATTTGGGACGGACTTATCCAAGGCCAGGGAGAAAATCCTTACCAATATATTCCGATGTCAGAAGCCTGGATGGGCATGCGCGGGCATGAGGTTTATGACCTGCTTCAACACCCGCAATTTTATTCGGCATCTTCACCGGTTGAAATGGTACTGCACCGTTTTATAACCTGGGCTGATCCGCTCATTGGACTAAACGGGTTGATCATCGTGTACAAGTTGATCTCTTTTATGATCAGTCTTAGCATTATCTGGATGGTTATCAAGTTATCCGGCAACCCGGCTGAGGTGAAAGCCCCGATACTTTTACTGGCTTGGAATCCGCTGCTGTTGTTGATGATTTCCGGTCAAGGCTCCCTTGAAAACCTTGCAATCCTGGGTGTGCTTGCGATTATCTACTTTTGGGATCATCATCAACAAGAAGTGCTGCCGATGGTTTGGGGAGTTGCCTTGCATCTGTCATTTATCCCATGGCTGTTTCTACCCTGGCTAATCCGCAAAGTACGCTGGACCTACCTGCTCATTGCCATCGGAACCTGGATCGTTTGGTGGATGCCGTTTTTCAACCTGGATATCTTCACAAATTATATCAGTGGTTTACTCTCCTATCATCTTTACCCGGCAGCATCCGTATCGCCCGGTTATTTGATTGCCGCTTTTTTCGGATGGATCTACTCAGGAAGCGAACAATGGTTTCTGAGCGGAGTACTCGTTCTGGTTGTTTTTTTGATGATTTTCAAAAGCAAACAAGTCCACCAGTTGGATATCGAACATGTAATTCCCTCGATTTTAGTGGCATCCTTGCTTCTCTGGGCAATCCTGCCATCATACGCTGCCGCCCTCCTGGGTTTGATGATTTCGCTATCCGTCCTGCATGAGCGCTACTACAGCTGGGCCACCCTGCTATCATTGACGATCGTACTACAGATCATCGCCCTTCGCCTGGATGATTGGAGTTGGATTATGGCAGCCGGATCCGTAATCCTTGTAGGTACTGCTTTTACCTATTCCTGGAAATATCATACCGTACCCGAAGTAAAAGAAGCCAACCTATAAAATTTTTCGAACAGCAACGGTGCCTGATCGAAAACAAGTAGTGTATTTTTAAAACAAAGAACTCATTTGATTGGTACAGTATATCCGGTAATTGGAATTCAAGACATAGCGGACTCAACGCACCCCAGTGAGCCAACCGCCTAATTTCTCTTAATCTACTGATCTACCCTAACTCCTATCATCCCTTAACTATCTGTTTTTCAAATCTCTGAATCTAAAAACAATTTTCCGGATCAACTTTACCCCTTCCGGATTTTTTTTATATTCGGTTGCTCCGCAATTTCGAGATTGTAGATTGTATGGCCCAAACACGAAATCATTGAAGGAAATTACTATTATGAATTATTCAAAGCTCAAAACTCCATCGAACGGAGAGAAAGTAACATCAAACGAAGATGGTACCTTGCAGGTGCCTGATAACCCGATAATACCCTATATCGAAGGAGATGGTATCGGTGTGGATATTTCTCCGGTGATGAAAAAAGTACTGGATGCCTCTGTTGAAAAGGCTTACGGAGGAAAGAAGAAAATCGAATGGCTGGAAATCTTTGCAGGAGAAAAAGCCACCAAAGAATATAATGAAGAATCAGGCCTGCCGGATGACACGCTCAATGCCATTAAAGATTACCGGGTCGCCATCAAAGGACCGCTGACTACACCCGTTGGCGGTGGTTTTCGCAGCCTTAACGTTGCTCTGCGCCAAAAACTTGATTTATACGCTTGTGTTCGCCCGGTTCGCTACTACAAAGGAACACCGAGCCCGGTAAAACAGCCGGAGCTAACCGACATGGTTATCTTCCGGGAAAACACCGAGGATATTTACGCCGGTATTGAATATCAAAACGGAACTCCGGAAGCCGACAAAGTGAAAAAATTCCTCATTGATGAGATGAAGGAAACCAACATCCGCTTTCCGGATACCGCATCTATTGGTGTGAAGCCGATTTCAGAAGAAGGCACCAAACGACTGGTACGTTCAGCCATCGAGTATGCTATCGATCAAAATCGCAAGAATGTGACTTTGGTGCACAAAGGTAACATCATGAAGTTTACCGAGGGCAGCTTCAAAGACTGGGGCTATGAGCTGGCCAAGGAAGAATACAATGCCAAAGAAATCGACGGCGGCCCCTGGTGTGAGCTTCCAAACGGCATCGTAATTAAGGATGTAATTGCCGATGCATTTCTGCAGCAAATCCTTACACGTCCGGCCGAATACGATGTAATCGCCACCATGAACCTCAACGGCGACTATATTTCCGACGCCTTGGCCGCCCAGGTGGGCGGCATCGGCATCGCCCCCGGTGGCAATATCAACTATGAACGGGGTGCGGCAATCTTCGAGG
>SLJN01000155.1 GCA_007135115.1 Balneolales bacterium | reverse complement strand
ATCAGGGAACATACCCAAAAAGAAAAAGCCGCCCCGGCAATGCTGAGGCGGCTTTTTTAGGTCCCGTTATGTAACAGGGTAGTAAGGTTAGGTAAATCTAATGCTACAGATTACGGACCTTCCAATTCTCCGCAAGTAACGAGGTCACTGCCGAGAATGCCGTCATCGAAGACACGTACGGAGTACTCTTCATTCTGATTCATTCGGTAATCAATTACAGATGAAGCGCTTGCACTGGTTTCTTCTTCACCAGTCTCCATTTCATCGTAGTCTTCGCCTTCACCAATGACATCTCCGTCATCGTCACAGGTTCCTGCGTGAACAGACCAGTTGTATGTCTCTTCTTCTTCCAGTTCGCTCAGGCTAATGGAAGCTTCAAAGGTTTCCTCAGATGTATTTCCGGAGACCGAAACATCACCTTCGACATCTTCATAGTCTTCGGTGCCTTCCAGTTCAGCATCAAATTCAACATCATTTTTGGTGATATCGAATTCAAAATGCTTGTAGTTGGTCATCGGGTCTACATCACTGTCATCGGTGATTTCAAAGACAGCGCTAAGGTCAGTTCCGTTTTCCATTTCCTCAGGGTAAATCTCGATTTCGATCGGCTCACTCTCACTTGAGTTTGCTGATACGGTCGCTTCATGACCGGTGACAAAATCGAAATGCACACCTTCTTCGGCTTCACTTTGCTCAGTATCTACTTCAAATACAGCTGTCAGATCTTCATCCTGATGTTCACCGGCATACGTGATGGTAAGCTCGGCGGTCTCAGCTTCAGACTGATCAGCATTCAAAGTGACACCTTTATCGAGATCGTTGTTCGCAGGGTTTGGTGGTGTCCACTCAAACTGTTGTTCCTCGAACATGAATTCTCGGTCTTCAAAACAGCCGCTTAGTATCAGCACTAAGGCTAAAACTGCGGGTAATCTAAATGTTTTAAAATGATGCATAATCAATATTTAATTCGGTTATTCAGGCGTAATTAATATCCCGGATTTTGCTGAAGGCCGTGATCTTCAACTTCTCCATCAGGAATGTTGTTAATGATTCTGTGATCATCATAACTGATGGTTGAAAGACCACCCTGCTTGGGGACATCCATACCTCTTCGCTTGAGGTCGTACCAGCGATGTCCTTCAAAAGCCAGCTCACGGCGACGCTCATCAAGGATTTCCAGGATAGCGTCTTCGGTATTACTGGTCTGGTAATCATCCAGGCCTCTTGCATTGCGCAGTTCATTCAGAGCGTCAAGACCGGAATCGATATCACCGTTTTCAACTTCTGCTTCTGCAAGGATTAGATAGAGTTCAGCTACCCGCATCACCGGAATATGATCGGTGTTAGTACCCGTGGATCCGGTATATTTTTTAAAATAAGGATAGCCATCATCTTCATCAGTTATTTCCAGCCTGACATCGTCCTCATCATACAATTCCATTAAATTGTCTGATGCTACGATATCAAACCAGGCATCCGGTCCGAGCCACTGATCAAGAGCATCATTTGGACCAAGAGACTCTGTAGTCGGGTCGATCTGGATTTCGTAAATCGACTCCGGGTTAGGCTCGGATTCAAAGATATTGTCGCCGTAAGTTTCTTCGTCGACCAGCTCTACATCTGTAGCCTCAAGAGCCTCATTAGCCCAGTGAGCGGCTCGGTCCCACTCCTGCAAATAGAGTTTTGCCTGAGACATAAACATCAGTGCAGCTTCATAATTAACGAAGTAGGTACCTCTGTCGCCTGACTGCTCAAACTTGTCGATAGAAGTCTGGATATCTTCTACGATCAGGTCCCAAACTTCATCGTTGCTCGATCTGCGCAGCGTATCTTCAGGAGCGGCTTCTTCGATTGTTTCGGTTGGTTCCGTTCGGATTACAACTCCAAGATCCCACTCATCCGACATGGGGTGGGAGGGTTCATAGCTGTAGGAACGTGAAAGATCGAAGTAGGCAAGCGCGCGCTGAAAATGTGCTTCTGCAACGAGCTGATCGCGGAGTTCTTCACGCTGCTCCACATCTTCGGCTTCATCAATGTTGTGAATAATGTTATTCGCTTCATTGATGTGATTATACAACGCCGTCCAGCCACCGGTACCGGTTCCTTCAGAGTTTATAAGTTGGGAGTCACCCCGTCCTGAAGTGACCGGTCCCTCATCTGTATTATCCGCAAGGATATCCGGATATAGGGTGTAAGCATTGCCGTACCGGTTTGCGTTCCGGTTGCGGTAGTGCATAGATGCGGCAAGTGCCTGAAAACCATCAAGGGTTGATTGTGCATCAGCAGGGTCAATCTCTTCCGGAGGCTCGGTTTCAAAGAAATCCTCACAACCTTTAAGCGCCAAAAGAGATATGACGAGTACTAATGGCAATAAAATTTTACTGAACTTCATATTTAATACTTAGACCTATTAGAAGTTGATGTTAATACCACCGGAGAGTGTTCGTGACTGCGGATAGTAGTTCTGATCCTGTGCAATCACTTCAGGGTCACGGCCATCAAATGCAGTCCAGGTGAGTAAGTTTTCACCCTGAATGAAAACCATAGCCGTCTCAAGACCAATAGCATTCATCAAGTCAGGTGGTAATTCATAACCAAATGTCAGGTTTTTGAGCCGGATATAAGAACCGTCTTGCATGTGCTTGTCTGACATTGACCACGTGTTTTGTCCACCAGGCATAGAACCTTCGGTATATACCCGTGGTACTTCGGTCATATCACCGGGCTCTTGCCAGCGATCCTGAATGTTTGCATGAAGCGTTCGCTCACGATGCGGCGTCATCATAAAGACATCGTGGTGGTAGTTTCGAATATCGGAGCCGTACTCATACTGGAAGAAAAATTCCAGATTAACCGGTCCGTAGCTCAGGTTGTTCATCCAACCTCCGTAATAATCGGGCAGCTGGCTTCCGATTTTACCACGGTCATTGGCTGCAGATGGGTTGTAAGTCAACTCACCATCCTCATCATAGTACATATTGCGACCGTTGGCCGGGTTAATACCAGCATGAGAGTATCCATACCGGATTTGACGCGGCTTACCCTTCTGTACGGTATTACTTACCTGGTCCTGGCCGTCTGCGAGTTCGGTGATTTCACTGTCTTCAAAAGTGATGTTAAATTCTGAAGTCCAGTTAAACAGGCCGGCATCAACAAGTACAGCACCCAGTTCCATCTCAATACCTTCGTTGCGAACGGTACCGATATTTTCGGTAATGCTGGAGTAACCACTGTGGTTAGGAAGGGTTACATTAAGAAGCAGGTTTTCATTGTCTGTTCGGAATGCACCTAACATACCATAAAACCGGCCTTCAAGAACGTTGAAATCAAGGGCGAGGTCAACGGTATTGGCTTGCTCCCAGGTCAGAAGGTTGTTTCCGAGCTGATTAGGCCGGACACCACCGAAACCATCGTAGGATCCGCCGGTACCCCACAGCTCTCTGGAGGCATAGTTGCCGATATTGGAATTACCGGTTATACCATAGCTGATGCGCGGCTGCAGCTGATTTAACCAATCAGCCTCAGACAGAAACTCTTCCTGAGCAAGATCCCAGGCAAAAGATGTGCTGTAGAACAAGCCATATCGCTCATCTACACCGAAACGGGAATGGCCGTCGTAACGGATATTACCAGTAAGGTGCATACGATCATCGTAGGTATATCTCAGATTGGAAAAGAAACCGGCTGATGTATACTCGGTAAACGTGCTTGAGAAAGATGCATTCTCAGCAGCGGCATCAATGGTGTTTTGAAACAACGTCGGGAACTCTTCACCTCCAACTGTTACTCTATTAGCGTGCATACTTTGAGCTTCACCACCTACCAGACCATTGAGCCTGTGAACGTCGCCAACGGTATAATCATAATCGAATACTTGATCTACCTGCCAGTTGGTCACATTTCTGCGGTACTCCGTCGTACGTCCACCAAATGCAGCATACCGGTTAATCACTGGATTTTGATACCGATGATCATTCGTAATACGATAGTCTAAATTCGCTCGGGATCGTGACTGGATATTATCGGAGAGATCGTACTCAACATTAAAACTACCGATAAGTTGCCGGTTCCGGCTTTCGCGATCTTCTTCTTCGGCAACCTGACGGGTATTATATCCTAATACACCACCAAGCTGATCCGGATCCTGGTTAAACGTACCATCTTCATTATAAATAGGTACCGTTACAGGAATGGTAGGCGCACCATGGAACGGGCTGGCAACAAAGTTAGAACCGCCCGGTGAGCCATCGTGATCGGCCATACCGGTGTGACTACTTGCAGATAGGTTGGTATTCATTCTCAGCGTCAAGCGATCCGTAGCATGGTGATCTACATTCACTCTTGCCTGTAGTCTTTCGAATTCATTACCAACAGCTGTACCCTCTTCACCAAGATATCCGGCGGAAGCAAAGAAACGAGTGTTTCCGGTACCTCCGGATGCAGAAGCGTCGAAACGCCTCATCGCTGCATTGCGAAGTACTTCATTCTGCCAGTCGTAGGTTTCGGCTTCATCGGGATTGCCCCACTGGTCATATACACCTTGACGTGCAGCAGCAGGGTCGTTACCAAGATCTTCAGCCCGGTTTTCATGAGCTTCTGCAACCATATCAATGAAATCAGGGCCATCCAGAAGGTCGAATGTATTCGGAGTTTCGGTAACTCCAATTTGTGAAGAAACGTTAAACCGGGTTGCACCTTCTTCACCGCGGCGAGTTGTAATGTGAACAACACCATTGGCACCCTCTGCACCGTAAATAGCCGTAGCTTCGGCGTCCCGGAGTACCTCTATTGACTGAATGTCATTCGGGTTAATTCCCTGCATGATATTTCTGGAACCCTGTACACTACCATAGGTAGACTCCAGTCTTACACCATCTACAATATAGAGTGGCGCATTACCGGCTGATAGAGAGCCAATACCACGGATTCTTACATAGCTATCACCACCGGGCTGCCCCGAGGTCGCAGACATTCTGAAACCTGCAGAACTACCCTGCAGTGCCTGATCGGGTGTTTGTATGCTTCTGTTTCTGAAGTCATCACCACGAACCGAAGAAATAGCTCCGGTGATTTCACTTCGTTGCTGAGTTGCATAACCGGTAACGACAACCTCATCCAGTCCTAAATGATCCGACTGGAGATCAATTTCTACCGTTGCTACTTCTCCGGCATCAACATCGACGGATAGTTCCTGATCAGTATAACCAACAAAGCTGACCGCTAAAGTGTAAGTGCCGGCTTCAAGATTTAGTATCTCAAATTCACCTTCACTATCGGTCGTTACTCCATCCTCAGTTTCCTGAACGAGAACCGTAGCTCCCGGCAAGGTTTCACCGCTCTCTGAATCTGTCACCGTACCAGAGACACCTGTATCTTGTGCATTTACTGCTAAGGGTATCACCGTACAAAGCCAGACTACAGATGCTATTGATTTTAGCATTTGTTGCATAGGAATTCTTAACCTTTAGTTAATTGTTTAGCATATTAAACTATCATGTGTTGACAGTTACAAAGAGGTCGGCTGGCTTACAACTTTCTATAAAGCACATCAAACCACAGCTCCCAGAACTTCTTTACCCTGTTTTAACAGTCCTGTTTTGCGAATTAACAGCAGCTATTCAGCTACCTGAAGTACAACTGCGATTTGAATTATAAACCAACAACGTGAACCATTTCCACTTACCAACACACTGTTTACTTAACATCCGTAAACAAAAAAATCATAACGGTAATGTCGACAAACAGACTAACTTTTAACAACCTTTCACACCGAGAGACCACCCCCAAATAGCGCTTTTATAACCAAATAACAGTTACTTATGACACCCTGATATATTTTCAAGAGTTCACATCAACCTTGCGTAAAGTAAAATTACTTTAATAAATAACCCTTCTTTATCAAATACATCAAATAAATAAGAAGCAAAAATTACATTTATAAACATATTATATTT
>SLJN01000065.1 GCA_007135115.1 Balneolales bacterium | reverse complement strand
GGTTTAGGTACGGGATGCATTGCGAGTTTCCCTACTAATTTAGTTTGTCGGAGATACCAAATGCCAATAGATAGAGTGATTGGTGAAACAAACAACACAAAGAATATTACAATAACATTTAATATCGGTCTGGTTTGCCCCCATTCAAAATATAGGATCAGTTACAAACCTTGGGGAGAACTTATTTTTAATGTTTTCTACCTATGGTCATCACGCCGGTAGGCGGAGGCGCTCCCGGAAATTCCGGAGCGACAGCGGAGGAATTATCCGGGATCCAGGGTTCCTGACAGTAATGGTTGTATCGCTAACTAAAGGTCATCATATAAATCTTGCCATCCAGGGTTAAATTCTTCAATCAAATTCAATTTCCAGCTACGACGCCATTTCTTGATTCTTTTTTCCCGTTCTATGGCATCCTGTATATCATCATGATATTCATAATACACCAGCATCTTTAACTGATATCGGTGGCTAAAGCCGGGATATTGATCGGTCTTATGCAGATAAATACGTTTTTTGAGTGTGCTGGTGACCCGGTGTATAAAGTACCATTACGTTTGTTTGTAATCAGATATACATATCCCGGTTTGGCCATAATTCCTACTTTAGCAACTAAGCGAAGTACCTATGTTGCCTAACTTTATGATCTAAGCATTAATAAAATGCTAAGTTAAGAGGTTCAGATAAAAAAGGCATTGGATAAAATTTGGCGCAACGGGTGTGGTTGCCTTTACCCCTGGATCCCGGATAATCCCTCCGCTATCGCTCCAGGATTTCCGGGATGACTAAAGTGGGAGTATTTTTTTAAAATAGTTTACCTACATTATTCACAAATTGAACATTGATATTTATTTGTAATTTGGGATTTGCCTATTGGCATTTCTACAAAACCGATGGCTTCATTACCTTAGGCTTAGTAGATTTCATTTTTAGCTGATACATTTTAACCCGCAATTTCTGCATGAAAAACTTTGCTCTTACCGGTTTGGCCGGTTACATCGCGCCGAGGCATCTGAAAGCGATCCGGGATACCGGAAACCGCCTCGTGGCAGCTGTGGACCCGCACGACTCGGTAGGTATCATCGATCACTATTTTCCCCAGGCCGGTTTTTTTACTCAGTACGAGCGATTCGAACGCCATCTCGAAAAGTTGAGACGCCGCAACACCGAAGAGCAGGTTGATGTCGTCTCCATCTGTTCGCCGAATAACCTGCACGACTCTCACATCCGCACGGCTCTCCGAACCGGCGCCGACGCCTTATGCGAAAAACCGCTGGTGCTGAACCCCTGGAATCTGGATATGCTCGAAGAAATCGAGCAGGAGCATGAGACCAACATCTATACCGTGCTACAGTCGCGGCTTCACCCCTCTTTATTGAAAGTCAGAGAGGAGCTGCGCCAATCATCCAAGGACAAAAAGCATGAGGTCGATTTATCTTATATCACCTCGCGTGGGTTGTGGTACCATTTTTCGTGGAAGGGAGACATCCAGAAATCAGGAGGTATTACCACCAACATCGGCATCCATTTCTTTGACATGCTGATCTGGCTATTCGGACCGGCCTCCGAATGCAACGTGCATCTGCACAACGATTTACGTGCCGGCGGTTACCTGGAACTTGAAAACGCGAGAGTCCGCTGGTATTTGTCAATCGACCATGAAGATCTGCCCGAGGAAGCCCTGGAAAATGATCAACGAACGTTCCGGTCGCTCACCATCGACGGCGAGGAATTGGAATTCAGCGGGGGTTTTACGGACCTTCATACCCGTGTGTATGATGAAACCTTAAAAGGAAACGGCTTCCGGATTTCCCACGCCCGCCCCTCTATTGAGCTGGTTCATGATATTCGTCACACGCAGCCGGATCAAAACCAAGGCGATTTACACCCACTGACCCGCGACGCGATCACCAAAAACAAAAAAACAAGAGCCTATTGATCATGAGTTCAAATCCTACTTTCCCCAACGTCAAGATTCACGAGAGTGCCTGGGTGGATACCCCGTGCGAAATCGGTGAAGGAACGCGCATCTGGCATTTCTGCCACATTTCCAAAGATACCACGATCGGCAAAAACTGCTCGTTCGGTCAGAATGTCTATGTTGGTGAGGGCGTGAAAATCGGTGATAAAGCAAAAGTGCAGAATAACGTATCCATTTATACCGGATGCACTTTGGAGGATGAGGTTTTCCTGGGACCAAGCTGTGTACTGACCAACGTCACCAATCCGCGCTCGCAGGTCAACCGCCACGGTTTGTATGAAGAAACCTTGTTCCGGCGCGGAGCCTCCATCGGCGCCAACGCCACGATTGTGTGCGGCATCACGATCGGCCGCTATGCTTTCGTCGGCGCCGGTTGTGTGGTGACCAAAAGCGTTCCCGATTACGCTCTGATGCTGGGCAACCCCGGCCGCCAAAAAGGTTGGATGAGCCGACACGGGCACAAACTGGAATTCGACGGAGATTCGTCAGAAACCACCTGCCCGGAATCCGGTTTTCGCTACAGGCTTCATAACGGTATCGTCCGCTGCCTGGACTTAGACGAAGATTCTCCGCTGCCGGAGGAACTTGCTGAAGGCCGGGAAAGTTACCGTAAGTTTAAATCGTAAGCGGATTAAACACGGACATGCACATCATTGTGATCGGCGGCGGCATCGGCGGTATGGCAGCCGCCGCGGAACTGGCTATTGACGGCCACAGCGTTACCCTTTTGGAAAAAAACACCTGCCTTGGCGGCAAGCTCAATCAGGTCGATACCGGAGAGTTCCGGTTTGATACCGGCCCGAGCCTGCTCACCATGCCTTACCTGCTTGATGAGTTGTTTGATCGGGCAGAGCTTCCCCAATCAGAGCGGCCCGAGTATATTCCCCTGAATCCCGGCTGCCGCTATTTCTGGCAGAACGGAACCCGGTTCGACGCCTCCTCTGATTTACCTGCCACGCTTGAACAAATCCGCCGGATCGCCCCCGACGACGAGACCGGGTATGTCCGGTTTCTGGGTCACTCGGCAGACCTCTACGAAAAAACGGCGGAGACGTTTTTGTTCAACCCGCTGCGCGGATGGTCTGACCTGAAATCCCTGAAACTGAGTGATGTCTTTCGAATCAACGCTACCAAAACGGTATCGGGCGTTGTGGATCGCTATGTCGAATCCCCCTACCTTCGGCAGTTCTTTAAACGGTTCACGACGTATAACGGCTCCTCCCCTTTTCAGGCGCCGGCTACATTGAACGTCATCCCGTTTGTGGAACTGGCCCAGGGCGGATGGTATGTAAAAGGGGGCATGTACCGGATTGCCGAAACCCTCGAAACCATTTTGAAAAAATATGATGTAACCATCCGAACCGGGTGTGATGTTACCCAAATCCTGACCGAAGACAAAGCCGCCACCGGGGTAAAAACCACCGATAACCAGCTACTTGAAGCGGATGCCGTCGTAGCCAACAGTGACGCGCACGAAACGTATACCCGCCTGCTTGCGGAGGATGTCGTTTCCGCATCGGTGCGCAAGAAACAAAATCGAATTGAGCCGAGCTGTTCCGGTTTTGTATTGCTTTTAGGCACCGATCGGAAATGGGATCAGCTTCATCACCATAACATTTTCTTTTCGGATGATTACCGAAATGAGTTCGAAGATATCTTCACCCGCAAGGTACTGCCGGATGACCCCACCATTTATGTGGCCGACACGTCCTTCACCGACACCGAACACGCCCCACCGGGTGGGTCGAATCTGTTTGTGCTGATCAATGCGCCCTACATCACCGGTAAGCCCGATCCCGAAAAAAGTGAGGAGTATGCGAACCGGATCATCCGGATGATGGAAAAGCGAGGTCTGAGTAATCTGAGCGATCACATCCGGTATAAGCAGATTATCGATCCGCATGACTTTTATGATTGGTTTCGCTCAAATAAAGGCAGTATTTACGGCACCTCATCCAATTCTAAAATGGCGGCGTTTATGCGACCGCGCAACCGCTCTCCCTATGTGGACCGCCTCTATCTCTGTGGCGGCAGCACTCATCCCGGTGGAGGAATTCCGCTCGTTTTATTGAGTGCCCGGCATGCGGTAAGAGCACTGAGGGAGGATGAATTTTGATGATGGCGTGGTGACGTGACTCCGGTGAGGTCTTTGGTAAATAGGTAATTAAGGTAATTAAGAAAAATTGGGTGTTTGGCTACCATTGAAAGTAGGGACGCAATGCATTGCGCCCCTACGAATCTACACGACCTCAATTACCTAAATTACCCCAATTACCCCAATTACCAAATACACTAAACCGTCCGAATCAGATATTAGAGTTATCTCACAAACACCCATTAACCTGCTGCTTTTGTCGAACCTTTATCCCTCAAATATTCGTTGACCGCTTCCTGAAGAATTTGATCCATATCAAACTGCGGCTTATAGGGTATGGTTGATTTTATTTTCGTTAAATCCGGTGATCGCCGGCCGATATCTTCAAAACCGGAACCGTAGATTTGTTCAAAGGGAATAGTCTGTATTTGGGATGAGCTTCCGGTGATCTGTTTTACCTTTTCGGCAAGGTCCCGTATTGAAACTTCATTTTCACTGCCCACATTAAACACCTCTCCAACCGCTTCGGGTACATTCATCAGTGCGGTGACAGCCTGGATTACATCGGTAACATGCGTAAAACTTCGCAATTGAGACCCGTCACCGTACACCCGTATGGGCTCGCCTTTCATTGCTTGATCGATAAAACGGGGAATGACTTTCCCGTTGTCGTTTTTCTGATTGGCGGAGGTCACCGCACCAACCACGTTGAAAAACCTGCCGATTACGACATCGAGATTTTGCTCTTCCTGATACGCCTTTGCCAAAAACTCATCCATCGCCTTTGAGCAGGCATATCCCCAACGCTTTTTGGATGTAGCACCAATCAGACAATCATCGGCTTCAGAAAGCAGACTATCCTCTCCCTGAACTTTACCGTAAACTTCCGAACTGGATGCCAGGAATACTTTTACGCGATAATGGGCGGCAAGACGCAGCACATTTTCCGTTCCCAATACATTGGTCGTCAGGGTCTCCACACCCTGTTCCATCACTTTTTTAACCCCAACGGAAGCAGCAAGGTGATAAACCTGATCGCACCGGGCAATGGCCTGTTCAACGGCTTCAACATCGCGAATATCCGCTACGGTACTTCTAAAATGCTGATACCGGGTTAGCTTGCGGATGTTTTCGGGATCACCGGTTGAGAGGTTGTCCAAAATATGCACCTGATGCCCCTGTTCCAATAAATATGCGGCAAGATGACTGCCGATAAATCCGGCTCCTCCGGTGATCAGATAGTTCATATTAAAAAATCAGTTGTGATGTATAATAGCGCAAACTACAAAAAGCTTGGATGACTTCCATTCACAGAGATGTTTTTAACCGCGGATCCGCCGAAAGTGTGTATTGCTCAACTATCAAATATTTGCTCTGTTTTTATAGCCGGATTTATACCCGCGCGACGAAGTCGCGCTGTTTTTCCCCAGCTGCCCATGTCATCTCGAGATCCTAATCCCACCTTCGGTTGCACTGTTGAGAAGGTGACAGAAACTTGATTCCATCATAAATTCAATGTTCTTTTCAATTAAGTAAGGCATAACCTCAGCTAAAGTCTTGATTTATATATACATAAAATCCGTGTTTTATCCGCGAAAATCCGCGGCAAAAAACATCTGTCACTGGCACTGGAGGCGAGGCTTAGATGAAGCCCCTTGACTCTGTGTATATCGAGCCGTAACGGAGAGATCTGTTAAAACAAGCAATTACCTTTCCACAGGGCTTCTACCAAATGCAATCAAATATAAAACAGCAATTGATGGTTGGGTAGTTGCTTGTTTTAACAGATCCCTCCACTCCGGTTCGATAAACATCGAAAATATTAATCACAAGATAGCCTCACCTCCGGTCGGGATGACATCGGCTGTTGGGGGAAAAGCGCGGCT
>SLJN01000133.1 GCA_007135115.1 Balneolales bacterium | reverse complement strand
TTGAATACGGATTTTGAGTGAGATAATGTAATGCGGGAGTTAGGATTATATTTGGTCAAATATTGTTGACTAAATGATCTAAATCTCGCATTTTGAAGTAAGTAAACAAGTTTACGGGTATACTTTTTAGAGTGGGTCGTAAAATAAACGTGTGTTTGAATGTAAGATAACCTTCAATCATTTCAATATTGAAGGTTATAAATTCAGCTCACCTAAATAAAAACAATGGAGTACAATATGCTACGACAGATACTTAGCAAATCTCTTTTGGCAGCTATACCAATGCTGCTGGTGCTTTCATTCTCTCAAAAAGGTTTTGCAGAGGATGATAACGGTACATTCACCGTTTACTTCAATAATCCCGATGAATGGGAAGAAGTAAATATTTGGGCTTGGACCGAAGAAGATGATGAAAGTACCGGAAATCTCTATGAAGATTGGCCGGGAGAAGCCATGGAAGAGCCGGAAGAAGGAGAAAACTGGTACAGTAAAGAACTGCCTGATACAATCAATTACGTGATCTTCAATGATGGTGATGAAAACCAAACTGATGATCTTTACCGAACTGAAACAGGCTGGTTTGATGGTGAAGAATGGCATGATAATGATCCTTTCGCACCATTTACGGTTTACTTCAGTAATCCTGACGACTGGGACGAAGTTTACATCTGGGCCTGGGAAGAAGGAGGAGATAACTACTCTGAAGAGTGGCCAGGAGAACCTATGGTAGCACCTGAAGATGGTGAAGTTTGGTGGAGTTACGAGCTTCCTTATAATATTGACAGAGTAATCTTTGCAGATGCTGACGGAGACGAACAAACTGACGATCTGGTAAGAAACTCTACCGGTTGGTTTGACGGCTTCAACTGGTATGATGAAGAAATTGACCCGGATGCAATTACGGAAAAAGAGAGCATTGAAGAACTTCTTGATGAAGCTACAGAAGGTGACCTTTATAGGCTCTCAGAAGAAGTAATAGTTACTTTTGTAGCTCCTACCTTCCGCAATCAGCATTATCTTTCAGACGAAACCGGTGCTGTTCTTGTAGACGACCCGGGAAATGTCTTGTCAGGACTCAGTCGTGGCGATGGTGTTACTAATTTCACCTTTGAGTTCAGCTCATTTGAAGGTGATATCCAGCTGCTACCTGAAACTAATACAGAGCCTACTTCAACAGGCAATGAACTACCATATTGGGAGTCTACACTGGAGGATCTTGAATATGTAGGCGAGCCACGACTTGTGAAAGTTGAAGATGTTGATTTCCAGGATGAAGGCGTCTTTGAATCCGGAACCAATTATGATATTCTTGACCCCACTGTTCGTGAACCGGTTACCTTCCGTACTCACATGAGCGACTCTGACGTTATCGGTCGCTTAATTCCTGAAGTTACCACAACGGTAACGGCAATGATTTCTGAATTTCAGGATGAACCCCAACTCTACGCAGCTCATTACGACCTGATCGAGTTCCCGACTGCAGATTTGCAGATTGCCCATGCTTCCGGTGATCCGAATATTGGAGAGGTAGACATCTATTTCAATGTTTCACCGGGTGATGGTGATCCTGCGTATGAAGGTGTTAGCTTTCAGGATATCACTACTTTTGATCCACTCCCGGCAGGAGTAGAGTTCAATATTTACCTGACTGAATCAGGTGAAGATGAAGTAATCTACTCTGTCGAAGATGTAGAGCTTGAAGAAGATGGCGAATACGTTGCAATTGCTCGTGGTGAGATAGGCAATGATGATAATGGTGATGCTACCACCGATGAGCATAGCGAATTCGGCATTGATTTACTTGCCGGAAAAACTGAAAGCGAAGAAGATGACGAGATTGATGTACTTGTATATCACGCTGTAACCGATGCACCAGAAGTTGATGTTTGGGTACGTGATGGCGACGAGGCATTAGTTGAAGGTCTGACTTTTGGCCAGAGCAGTGAATCCTATGCTTCTCTGGAGGCTGGAACCTTCCATCTCGATCTCTACCCTGCAGGAGAAGCTCCTGAAGATGCTGAACCACTTCAGAGCTTCCGTGTCGAAGCGGATGGAGCCGGAGGACAAGCTGCAGTAGCATTGGCTACGGGCTACATTGCCGGTATTGAAGATGACGAACTGCCGGCGTTTGAAGTAATGCTTGGCTTCCCGAATGGCGATCGTGCTTTCCCGGCAAATACCACCAGCTCTGGTGATGATGAAGTTTATGTTGACGTACCGGGTGACATTGAACTGAACCAAAACTACCCCAACCCGTTCAACCCGACGACCAACATCGAGTATCAGATTCCTTCTGATATGCATGTTGAACTGACGGTTTACAATACTCTGGGTCAGGAAGTAGCAACTCTTGTTGACGATCAGATTCAAGTCGGAACCCACGAAGTTACCTTCGACGGGTCAAATCTTGCTTCCGGTGTATATATCTACCGACTGCAAGCTGACGGACAGGTAATTACGAACCAGATGACGCTCGTGAAATAAACGATCAAATCATCCGGATCTAATTTTAAAGGGCTTCATCATCTGATGGAGCCCTTTTTTTGATAGACACCTATCAAGTAGTTATAGGGGTGGAAAGTCTATCCTAAATTCTTAGATCATACTTGTACTATTTCTTGTGAAAGTTGCCCGTAAAGCACTTTTCGCTTTTAAATTGATGCTCGTTAGCCTTAATTACTGTTCATGAAAGTACCAATTACATACTTATAATGAATGGAGATAATTATGCTACGAGAGATGTACAAAATACCCCTAATCTCTGCCTTACTCATCTTTATCGTTGCCGGACTGACCACTGCAGTCATGGCACAGAATGAAAACGGCACCTTTACTGTCTATTACAATAACCCTGATAATTGGGATCAGGTCTATGCCTATGCATGGGAAGAAGGGAACGGCGAATACGTTTCCTGGCCCGGAGAGCCTATGACCGAGCCGGTTGAAGGTTCACAGTGGTATAGTTATGAAATCCCGGACAATTTTAACCGGGTGATTTTTAACAACGGCGATGAAGGCGAACAAACCGATGACCTAGAACGCAATGAAGACGGTTGGTTTGATGGAGAAGAATGGTCTGATGAGCCTCCTCTTTTTACTGTCTATTATAATAACCCCGAAAACTGGGATGAAGTCTATGCCTATACCTGGGATCACGGAAATGGTGAATATGTTTCCTGGCCCGGAGAAGCCATGACCGAGCCGGAAGAAGATTCAGACTGGTATAGTTATGATATACCTGCAAACTTTAATCGAGTGATCTTCAACAACGCCGGAGAAGGGGAGCAGACCGATGATCTCATTCGAAACACGGACGGATGGTTTGACGGAACGCAGTGGTACGATGCCAATCCGGATGATTCATTTTTTATTCAGATTATTCATGCTTCGGCAGATCCGGCCGCTGCTGAGGTTGATATCTATGTAAATGCCGATCCGGTTGAAGATGATCCGTTTCTGGCTGGAGTAGCTTTCCAGGATGCAACCGGTTTTGTAGACCTTGATCCTGATGAAGACTACAACATTGCTATAACAGGAGCCGGATCAGAAGAAATCGTCTATTCTATAGATGTCTCTTCGGATTTACTACAGGCCGGTGATGTATTTGTAGCTGTAGCACGAGGAGATTTAGATGCGGAGGAAGGTGACGTTACGGATGAGCACACCGAGTTCGGCATTGATCTGCTTGAAGGACGCCTAACTTCAGAAGATGTGGATAATGTTGATATTCAGATTTATCACGCCGTAACGGATGCCCCGGCTGTAGATGTTTGGGTCCGAGATACCGATGAACCTTTTGTAGCTGATCTTGAGTTTGGTTCCGGGTCGGACGGTTATATTTCTGTACCGGCAGATCTATACTACCTTGATATCTATGCTGCCGGTGACTCCCCGGATGATGTTGATCCTCTTCAGAGTTTTCGACTTGAAGCCGAAGATGCCGGAGGTCAGGCTACTGTTGGTTTGGCTACCGGTTATTTAGCCGGCATAAATGGAAATGATCTGCCTCCATTTGAAGTTATGTTCGCTTTTGCAGACGGAAGCACCGTATTCCCTGCAAACGTAACCAGCTCTGAAGATGAGTTTGATGAAATTCCGCGTTCCATCAGCCTCAGTCAGAATTATCCCAACCCGTTTAACCCGGTTACTAACATTCAGTATCAGATCCCTTCTGATATGCATGTTGAACTAACGGTTTATAACAGTCTCGGACAAAAAATAGCAACATTGGTTGATGATCAAGTTCGTGCCGGAACACACGAAGTATCCTTTGACGGCTCTCGTCTTGCATCCGGAGTGTATATTTACCGGTTGCAAGCTGAAGGGCAGGTAATCACCAATCAAATGACACTTGTGAAGTAGAGTAGAAGGTCAATCCATCAGAACATAAAAAAGGGCTCCATCTATGATGAAGCCCTTTTTAATTACCAGTAAGTTATCAGTTCAGCTTATTCGCCTTTTACTATACCTTCACGGCGAGGATCGGCTCCGCCAAATAGGATGCCGTCCTGCATCCGCTGTATGGCTTGCAGGCCGCTAGTCATGTTCCGTTCTTCAACATCATGACCGCGGGCTTCAAGAGCTTCAAAGGTTTCATCAGGGAAATAATCCGATTCAAGCAGTGCTGCCGGGTTGTTGTAATTGGCAAAGTTGGGCAGATCAATCGCATCCTGCGGATTCAGCTCCCAGTCCAGCATTCCGATGACTGCTTTTGCCGTATAGTGAATAATGCCGGCTCCACCGGGTGAGCCAACGGAAGCCACAAAATCACCGGTATCCTGTTCAAAAATCAGAGTGGGAGTCATGCTTGATCTCGGTCGTTTACCACCTTCAACACGGTTGGCGATTGGATTGCCGTCAGCATCTTCAGGGGTTCTGGAAAAATCGGTGAGCTCGTTGTTCAGGTGAAATCCGCCGGTAAGTCCGGTTCCGCCATCGGACATAATGCGACTGCCAAAGCCCTGTTCAATGGTGGTTGTCATAGAAACGGCATTACCCTCACGGTCAACAATACTGATGTGGCTGGTGCCGCGCTCGATTTGTTCAGGATGGGTTCCGAACAATGAACTTACCGCACCAGGGGTACCGTAATCGGCTTCACCCATTGTTTCATCTTCGATCAGGGAAGCGCGTTGAGCAAGATAATCAGGGTCCAACATGGTTTCCCAATCGTCACCGGGGGCGTCTACAAAATCAGGATCCGCTATATATTGATTGCGGTCGGCAAAGGAGAGCTTTGCGGCTTCCATGTAATTATGCAACCAGTCAGCGGAGGGCAGGGTATCTTCCAATGCTTCTTCAGGTTCATCTACATTTTCCAGAATACCAATAGCCTGCATCATAGTTAGATGTCCGGAGGAAGGGGGCGGAAAGCCGCAAATTTCATAATCACGCCAGTCGGTGCAGATGGCATCCATTCGGGTATCGTGGTTGGGATAGTCCTGGATATCTTCGACCGTCATCAGACCGGGGCGTTCATGATCACGAACCCTTTCGACGATACTTTCAGCTACTTCTGTGCTGTAAAAGTAATCGGAGCCATCCTCAGCAATGTTTTGGAGGACTTCTGCGAGTGCCGGGTTTTGCAATTGATAGCCAACAGGGTGAGCTTCTCCGTCATCATCATAATACAATTCACGGGCGATGTCATCATCGCGGAGGTTTTCGTCACGGTCAAGGATGCCGTGCAGGCGCGGGCTGATTTCAAAGCCTTCTTCAGCAAGTGTAATTGCGGGTTCAAACAGCTCATCCCAGGGCAGGTTTCCGCTTTCCTCGTGGGCTTGCTCAAGCATGGCAACGGTTCCGGGAACACCAACCGAGAGTCCGCTGTGAACGGCATCGGAAAATGAAAGCTCTTCGCCATCAATGTAAAAAAGCTCACCATCGGCATCTGCAGGAGCTTTTTCGCGGCCGTTGTAGGTTTGAATTTCTGAGCCGTCATAATTCAGCAAAAAAGCACCCCCGCCAATTC
>SLJN01000021.1 GCA_007135115.1 Balneolales bacterium | reverse complement strand
TTGATTCCCGATCTCCATCGGGACAGGCTGCAAGGACCAAAAAATCACCGGCGGGTCGATAAAAAGCCTAAAATCGATTCCGTTCCGCTAAAAAAATCCAAAGGTCCTTCTACTTTCATCAAACCTGGTTCACCCTCCTCACCGGTAGGGATTTTTTCTTTACGCTTCACTGCTTCGATTTCTTAACGGCTTTTTCTCGAAAGGCCGGACTCGTTTTAACCTTCTTTTTTTTTAATTTCCCGGCAAGTTCAAGCTGTCCAAAATTAAGAATCGAACTCAGGTTCAGAGTTACTTAAAAAAAAGGAAGAAAATGAAGTTATCAACGCCCGTCAAAAAAATTCATCCTCGTCCACTACCGGCAATGTAAACCAGAATGTACTTCCTTTACCCGGCTCGGATTCGGCACCGATGCAGCCTCCGTGATTTTCCACAACCCGTTTACAGATCGTAAGCCCGATTCCCGTTCCCTCAATATAATCTTTAGAGTGCACTCTTTTCATAAACTCGAAAATTTCATCCTTTTTGCCCGGATCAAAGCCTGTTCCGTTGTCCGTAATACGGATTGTGTTAAACGTACCGGTTTGCTCCCAGGTAACGGAAACTACAGGAGCGGCTTCGGATCGATATTTCAGTGCATTGGTAAACAAGTTCAAAAACAGACTCTCAAACTGAACTTTTGAACCCATCACCGGCGGCAATTCAGGTATGTGAAATACGGCCCCGGTTTTTTGTATTTCATGATCCAGTATGTCAAGGGCTTCCTTACATGCCTGATTTAAGTCAATCGGCTCATAAGTGATGGAATCGGGGTCATTTTGGATTTTGGAGAACTCAAGCAAATCATGTATCAGCCCGGTCATACGTGAGATATTTTTTTTGATCCCTGCAAACAATTCCTCAGCCTGGGACCCCGGCTCAATCAGATTTTGATCCTCAATCAGATAAATTATGCTTGAGATGTTACTCAACGGAGTTTTTAAATCATGAGAAGCCACATTGACGAAACTCTCCAGATTTTCGTTGACCTGTTTTAACAACTGCGTCGTCTCTTCAGCTTCCTTGCGGGCTGTAATCAGCTCCTTTTCATACTTTTTACGCTGCGTCATGTCAAGTGCAGAAAGCCGGTATCGAGTCTGCTCATCGGATGATGCCGGAACCTTTTTAGCGTTGATTAACACCGGAAGGCGGCTTTCATTATTCCCTCTCAACTCCATATTGATTTCAGAAACCTCCTCCTGTAGCTGCAGCAATGGCATGAAATGGCTTTCGAAATAAATTTTTTCGCCCATCCCCAGTAAATCCTGAAATGTTTTCTTACCGACGACCTCATCTTTTCTGAAATCCAGCCAGGAAAGCAGGGTGTTATTGATATTCAGGATGCGCCCGTCGTTGCCAATCGTGATATATCCGCAAGGGGCATTCTGATAAAGATCGTGGGTATCTTCGAAGTGATGACCTTCAATCATCAGTTTTTCTCAAGAAATGTTTTCATTGCCTTGATCGTCTGTTCCGGTGCCGAAAGGTGCGGACAATGGCCGGGAGCATCAAGTTGTACGAAACTGCTTTTTGGCATTTTCTGATGCACGTATTTTCCAACATGCACCGGAGCTATCGCATCAGGGTGGCATTGGATAATCAAACTGGGTACCGGTACATTTGCCAGATCATCCCGGTTATCCCCCAAAAAAGTTACTTTCGCAAAATGCTGGGCAATGCCCGGATTCATTTTGCAGAAACTATGATACAATTCATCGGCAACTTCAGGGTGGTCGGGGTCCCCGGCAATAATAGGGGTAATGTGTTCCGACCAGCCCAGGTAGTTGCTTTCAAGCGTCTCTACCAACTCGTCGATATCCTGCCGGGAAAACCCGCCATAATAGTCATCGTCATTAATATAGCAGGGCGACGGACCGATCAGAATAAGTTTTCGGATGACATCAGGGGCCCAGCCTGCGGCAAGTACCCCTATGATGGCACTTACCGAATGTCCAACAAGTGTCACATCATTCAGTTCAAGCTCATCGCATATTTCAATGATGTCACTGGCATACCCCTCCAGCGAATCATATTTGTCGAAATCATAGGCATTTTCATCTGAATTTCCTGAGCCCACATGATCAAAAAGCACAATTTCAAAATCCTGCTCAAAAGCCGGAGTTACATAACGCCACATAGTTTGATCGCACCCATAACCATGTGCAAACATCAATGTTTGATCACCGCTGCCGAACCGATTTATATTATTCCGGGTGGTAATATCAATTATCATCGGCGTTCCTCTTAAAAATCAGGCATATTATAATAGGGCCGTATTAAAACTTACAGTAGCTATTTGCTTTCTTTGATCATTTCTGCAAGTACCATTTATAATATGCATAATATTTGTAAGTACAGGTATATGTTTCATTGTGACGCAATAAATAATATTAATGTAATTCAACCGGATCAAAAAATCCAAAGAGGTATTGCATTACGGGCAGTATAATATTCCGGCAATCCCGGTGTAGACATCGGATCAAGCCAATACCTGAATCACGGATACACCTTTATTACTACTTTCTATTAAATAGCTTCGGCTATAACTACTAAAATCCACATTTTAAAATTTCATGTTTTACACTTTTACCACCTTTGATGCCAGAGATTAATACATCATAATACACATATTCACCTCTATATATATCTGGATTATACTGACAGTACTACTTTACATCATTTTAAATTTATGTTTGCGGGATTTATATTTGTGTTTTATTATAAGACAACAGACTCTTTTATCTTAAATACGTGTTACTTCCTGCAAACCATAATTATTATATCCTATGGCACAATCCATTGTTAAACTCATAAAAAGAGTCATTACATTTACTGCCTTCCTGACTCTGTTTGTATTTTTGAATACTTCCCATGCCTGCGACTGGTGCAACAATGAATTCTTTATGGAATTGAATACCAGCCGCAAAGGTACCCTGGTTTCAGATGAGCTGTTAGCATCCATCAAAGCACAGCATGACTTTGAAGAGCTTGCCGAGAATGCACAAATGGAAGCCATGGCCTCAGCATCTGCCCAACCATCAGCTGATTCTGAGCCGCCTCCGCCGGATTTCATCGAAATCATCGAACGCGATCAAAATCTGGATACCCGCGCAACAAGTTTTGTTCCGCAGGATACCGAGCCTGATGAGCGTGTAACCATCACCCTTTCGGAAGGTGAGGTTTACCTCGGCAACGGGGTGATGTACGAGGGATTTACGATTGACGGCAGCATCCCTGGCCCGACCATCCGGGTACAGGAAGGAGATGTCGTTGAATTTACAGTGGTGAATGAGGGTAATATCGATCATGGAGCCTCCATCCACACCGCGTATACACAAACCTCCAAATATCTCGGGGCTATTGCTCCCGGTGATAGTTCCACCGTCGTTTTCAAGGCTAATCATCCTGGTGTATACATGTATCACTGCGCCCCCGGCGGACATGCCATCCCCATGCACGTGATTTTGGGTCAATACGGAATGATGGTGGTAGAGCCCAAAGAGAAGTTTCAAATGGAAAAAGAGCTCGGCCGGGAGCCGGATGTAGAGATCGACATCACCCAGCACGAATTCTATGCCTCCGGCAAAGATGCCGTAACCGGTCAGGGACACCCTTTATACACAACCTTCAACGGTAAACTGTTCCGCTATGTTGAAGAACCCGTAATGGCCAAACCGGGGGATTATGTCCGTATTAACTTCCTGAATGTGGGTCCCAACCTGCTTTCAACTTTTCACCTGGTGGGCATCATCTGGGATTATGCCTATTGGCAGGGCAATCCGGAAAACAAAATGACGGGCGGACAGTCCGTTACGGCCGGTCCCACCGATTCGTGGACGGTGGAGTTTCGCGTTCCACCGGATGAAGGTGCCTACACGATGTTGACTCATGCTGTGGGTTCAGCATCCCGCGGGGCTATCGGCTTGCTTATGGCCGATAACGAAGCGGAACGCACGCCGTATACCAGTCAGCAGGGGCCGGTCTACAGCGACGAAGAACTGGCCGAGTTAAGAGAACAATCGGTTCGCACCATCAACTCCTCCGCTCCCGGATCTCCTGAAGTAGATGTTCCGGAAGTGTATTCCGAGGACACGGATGAAGTTGTCGTACAGATCATCGGAAACTCGTTTTATCCCAAAGTGATTGACATCAAACCGGGTACTAAAGTGACCTGGGTTAACGAAGATGTTTTCTCCTACATGGAGGGTGAGTTTTCCGGAATTCATAATGCCGTGGCCACGAGCGGACCCGAAAACTTTGCCTCTCCCCTTTTAGCTCATGGCGAATCCTTCAGCCATACCTTTGAAGAGATCGGTGAGTATGAATACATATGTACCCCCCATCCCTATATGGAAGGGATCGTCCGCGTTTCTGAACCGTCAGACGCTGTAGCTGCCGGAGGCGGAGGTGCGCCTGCCGGGGTGAGTATTATAGCTCTGATACTGGCGGCTTTTGCTGCATTTCTGGGCTTTATCGCCATGATCAGAAAGCCGAATGAAACAAGCTCCAACGGCTCGTGATGATTCTGGCATAGTTTACCTGAGTACGTTATCCAACACCCTCTCTTTGGCTAAAGGGAGGGTGTTTTTGTTAGAGTGGGAAGAGCCGAATTCGCTGAGACAGCGTGTCACTGGTTATGATATTTCAACAGCCGTTCAAGGTTCCGGGTTTAAAGGTTCAAGAGGGTCCCTGAATTAGCATACATACTGCATTACGATACGTATATTATTTTAAACCGGTAGTTCGGTGTAGGTTGATTAATTTTTCTTACCAGCAACCCCTCTGCGCTCTATTACGGTTTCAACCCCTTTTTGAATCTTGAGCAACTACTCTTCGTATTGGTATCAATTGGAATCCTTTACAAGGGTTATTTACTTTATCCGTAATCCATTACTGTTAAATCTATCTTCCTATGTCTCAACGTACATATACCGAAGAAGAAGTAACCCGATTGATACGCCGGGCAGTAGAGCTTGAGGCCGAACGTTCTGTGAACAAGGAGGGCGGCAATCGTACGGGACTCACTCTGGCCGATCTGGAAGAAATCGCCGCCGAATCCGGAATTGATCCGGATTTGATCAAACGTGCGGCTTCAGAATTTGACAGAGATTCCTCAGAATCGAAAGATAAAGGCAGCACAGCTAACGTAACTTCCAACGAAATCATCTGCGAGCGATGGATTGATGCGCAACCTGGTGATCAGACGCTGAAAGAGCTTGTCACAGAATTAAATCACCGTTTCGGTACTTCAGAAGACGATATCAACTGGTGGCATAAATTATGGAATGATTATGCCGGTGTAGCTAAAACCCGAAAAACGGCCAACAGTCTGGAATGGGAATATCTGAATGACGGGGAAACCGAAACCACAAGGGTGCTGTTTCAAAAACGCGGTGAACGTTTTCGCATTCGTGTAAGCAAGCGCAGGCACTGGGGACTGAAATGGGATTCACCTGGCGGGCTTAACTGGGTATCTGTTTCTTTTTTCTCTATTGTTTTATTGATGAGCGGGCTACTCGGTCATTTCGAGTTCGACGAGTTATTGGCGTCTCTGGCTGCGGGCACTGCTATATGTGTGCTCACATTACCACTTGTTAAAATTTATGAACGCCATAAACTCACCAGAAGTAAAAAGGAAATCACCGATCTGACCAATGAGTTAGTTGACCTTGCAGATCAGTTGCAAAAAGAATCCGCACCGGAATCAACATCAGGTGAGCCGGCAAGTCATCCCAAGCAGCACCGCCCCACAGAACCAACCGGCGGTGAGAATATCTATAAAAACACCCAAAGCCGGCTACGGAATCAACTGCGCTAACTTCCATTGACAGATTGTTTTTAGCCGCGGATTTTCGCGGATAGAACGCGGATTATATGTGTTGATATTTCAGCAACATAGCCGAGGTAATAAATCAGTCACTTTCCCAATAGTGCCGTAT